>CAXMPH010000081.1:0-253 GCA_964195055.1 uncultured Chthoniobacterales bacterium
GGAGCAATGAGGGGTCTTTCTCTGATTCTTCTTCTGCTGCTTACGGCGACTCTGTCCGCCCAGCCTGTCGAGGTCCGAAGGGCTGAGGCTGTTTTGCCGCCGACCCCTTCCTCCATCCCTGCCAACGCTCTCGGGGGTGCTATTGAGGTGAGGAGGGCGGAGCCACTGGCCGTACCTGTTCTGCCCGCGGAAGCTGTGCCGCAGCTAGGAAATCAAGAAATCATCCGTACGGTGCCACGCCGTACCCTAACCT
>CAXMPH010000081.1:263-3252 GCA_964195055.1 uncultured Chthoniobacterales bacterium
GGTTTTTACGCAGAGAAAATGTTCGATTTGGCCATTCCCAAGTATCTCGAATTTTTGCAATTACGAGCGGCCGGAGCAGAACGGCAAGCGGCACTTTTTCGATTGGGTGAAAGTTACCGTTCACTCAATCAGAGGCTCCGAGCGCTGGGTGCTTACCGCTACCTCGTATCCCAGTTCAATACGGGTGACTTTGTGGGACCAGCCGCTTACCGCCTCGGTGAAATAGAATACTCCCAGCAAGATTTTGATGAGGCTGCCGGCTCGTTTCGTACCGCGGCCTACCACGTGAGGGATCGGAAACTTCGGTTAGCCTCCAAATTTTTTGAGGCCCGGTCGCTCGACGCGGCTGGCCGCCCTTTGGAAGCTCTTCCGGTTTATCGCGAAGTCGCGGCGGAGAAAGAGGACAACCCTTACCGAGAGCGCGCCATGTTTGATCTGGCCGAGGCCGACGCCGCCGCAGGACTAACCGATAGTGCCTTCCGTCGATTCCAGAATCTGGCGGAGACAGCGGGCAATCCTCAGGTGAAGATTGGTGCTGCGGTCAAGGGTGGGCTCCTCGCCATTGATGCGCGGAATTTTGAGGCAGCGCGATCCCTCCTGGAGTCGGCTGCGGCCAATCAGGAATTGGCTGCTTGGAGGAATGTCGCCCTTGCTGGATTAGTGCGCTTGGACTACGACGCCGAGGAATATGCGGCAGCGGCCTCACGGGCCAAGGAGATTTTGCCGCAATTGTCAGGGGAACAACGTCCCCCGGTGATACTCTTAGCCGCTAACGCTCACCGACAACTGGACCAGCAGGTCGAGGCACTCGCTCTTTATGACCTGCTTGCCCTTGAGTTTCCGGAATCTCAAGCCGCTGAGGATGCGGGTTTCCATCGATTGGTCAGTTTGGTAGCCGAGCAAGATGAGAGGTCTCTCGGCCAGATTAATGAATTTCTTGCCTCTTCGGCCAATCTTAATCAGCGCAACAAGGCCAGTCTACTCAAGGCCGAGTGGTTTTTTTCCCGAGATCGTTTTGCTGAGGCAGCCGAACTCTACGACCAAACCGCCATGGCCTCCGGCACCGAGAAATATCGTCCTGATACGCTCTACAAGCTCGCTTGGTCTCGTCTGGAAGAGAAGAAATACGAGGAAGCAATCGAGGCGCTGACTTCTTTTGTCCGGCAATACCCCCGACATCCCCAAGTGGCATCGGCCTACGCGCTGCGGGCTATGGCGCAATTGCAAACGGGGCAACAGGAAGGAGCCTTAAGAGATTTTGAGGCCATTATCGGTCGTTATTCCGGCTTGGCCGAGCGGGAGGATGCCATGGTTCAAAGAGCCTTACTCCTAGGGAAAATGCAGCGTCCGGCGGAAATGGCGGCGGCCTTCGAGCGTTTGCTTGCGGAATATTCCGATACTGCCGCGGCGGCGCAGGCCAATTTCTGGATTGGCTATGCCGCTTTTGATGATGGAAAATATGATAAAGCGATCAAGTCGCTGGAGTCTGCCCGGCGACTCGGTGCGGAAAATTATGGTGAACGAGCGACCCTACGAATTTTACTGAGCTATTACTACGGTGAGAATCGGGCTGCGGTGGCTCGCGAGGCGGCAGCCCTTGGATCAGAAAAAGTCCCGATCGAGGTGCGTACCTGGTTGGGGATTTCTGCCCTTGAGGACGGTGACCACACTATGGCCGTTCAGTTTTTAGCCCCGTTGGTTTCGGACGACGATGCTTCGGACCAACTGCGCTCCTCCTTAGCCCAGGCCCATTTGGGTGGAGGGGACTATGAGGCAGCTAGGGATACCCTGCAAAAGCTGCTGCCTCGTTTACACGAGCCCAAAGCCAAGGCGCGGGCCCATCTCCTCCTCGCCGAAGCATTGCTTAACTTGCAGTTAGGGGATGAGGCCAAGAGGGAGGCAGAGGAGGCCCTACGCCTCCAGCCAGAGGGACGGCTTAATGCCGAAGCCCGCCTTGTTAATGGGAGGGCTTTGGTGGCTCAAAATCTCGACGACGCTGCTGCCCGTGCCTTCATGGCATTGGCCCTACTCTATCAAGAGGAGGACCTGACGCCCGAGGCATTGGTGCTGGCCGAAGAAGCCTACCTGAGGGCCGATAATCCGCTTGATGCTACCCTTGCCAGGGAAGATCGGCAGCGGCGCTATCCGGATTACAAACCAGCCGGGCAACCCTGACCATGGTTCCGCAGATTCCCCAAGGAGATTTCCGTGCCTTCATTTTTGATTGCGATGGAACCTTGGCGGACAATATGCCGATCCATTATCAGGCATGGACCCGAGCCATGGACGATTTTGGTGGATCCTTCCCAGAGGAACTTTTCTATCGCTGGGGTGGCACGCCGACCATCGAGATTGTCCATCGACTCAATGCCATGCACGGCCTGAGCATGGAGGCAGACGACGTCGTGCTCCACAAAGAGAATTATTATCGGGAAATGATTAATCAGGTGGAACCTAAGCTGGAGGTGGTCGAGATCGCCCGCCGATACCATGGGACCATCCCGTTGGCCGTCGCCTCCGGTGGTCACCGTGATTTAGTGGTGCGGACTCTGGTTTTTTTGGGCATCCATGACTTGTTTAAGGTGGTGATTGCCGCGGAAGACTATGAGCGTGGTAAGCCTTTCCCCGATCCCTTTCTCACGGCAGCCCGAGCTCTTGGGGTGCTCCCCGAAGAATGCTTAGTTTTCGAAGATACCACCACCGGGGCCACCGCCGCGACGGCGGCGGGAATGATCTACGTTCTTGTTTGATCGGCTCGGGCGGCCCCGAAAGGAGGAGATTACTTTTTCAGCTGGGTCAGGATCGCTTTTTGGGTGTGTAGGCGATTCTCGGCTTGGTCAAAGATAGTCTGGGCGTGGGCCTCGAAGGCTTGGTCGGTGATTTCCTTGCCTCGGTAGGCAGGGAGGCAGTGCAGGACGATGTGGGATGAGTGCGCGTGTTTGAGCAATTCTGAGTTCACTTGATAGTCGCCAAAGAGTTCCTCCTTGGC
>CAXMPH010000081.1:3262-5882 GCA_964195055.1 uncultured Chthoniobacterales bacterium
TACGCTTTGCAGCCTCGTCCTCTTGGCCCATCGATGCCCACACGTCGGTGTAGAGCACATCCGTTCCGGTGCAGGCTTCCCTGATATCTTCGGAGACCTTGATGTCGCCGCCGGCTTTTTGGAGAAGTTCAGCGGAAGGTTGAAAATGGGAGGGCGAGGCGATGCGTAAGGAAAATCCAAGTCGAGCGGCCGCCCAGATCCAAGAACGAGCCACGTTGCAGTCGCCATCTCCGATGAAGGTCACGCTCAAGCCATCGAGACTGCCTCGCTTTTCCGTGATGGTGAAAAGGTCGCTGAGGATCTGGCATGGATGTTCCAGATCGGTCAGGGCGTTGATGGTGCGGATGCCGCTCATCTCAGCAAACTCCTCCACGTCGCCTTGGGCGTAAGTGCGAATGACCGCTCCTTGGGCCATTCGGCCCATCACCCGGGCGGTGTCGCGGATCGGTTCACCTCGGCCGAGTTGGATGTCGTTGGCCGCGAGGAATATTGGCTGTCCTCCGAGTTCCCTGATTCCGACTTCGAAGCTCAAACGGGTGCGGGTAGACGATTTCGAAAACATGAGGACCCAGCATTCGTCGGCTAAGGGTCTGTCCGGATGTAAACCTCGGCTCTTCTTCATCTCGCCAGCGCGGGCAAGGATTTCGTGAATTTGGGCCGCATTGAGCGACTCGAGGTCAAGCAGGTGCTTCATCGAAATAATTATCTTAGGCCAAAGGTCTGGTCTCGGCCAGCACCTCTCGCAGAATTTGGGTCGCCTCCTCACATTCGTCAGCTGTGACATTGAGTGGAGGAAGAAGGCGGATAACTTGCTCGCCTGCCGGGACAACCAGAAGCCCAGCCTTAAGCAGACGGAGGGTTAGTCGCAGGGCGGGAGTGCCAATCTCACCTTCCTTGGCTAGGAAATCCTCAATTTCGACCCCCAAGAGAAGTCCCGCCCCTCGTACTTCGCCGACGCGGGGCATATCTCCTAGGGCTTGGGTTAATTGCCGGCCGCGCGCCACCGCGTTGGCTAAGAGGTTTTCTTTCTCGATCACCTCAAGGACGGCCAAGGATGCGGCACAGGCCAAGGGGGATCCCCCGTAGGTTGTGCCATGAGTCCCTGGACCAAGAAGTCCGGCCAGGTCCTCCCGAGCCCAGAAAGCGCCAAGGGGAAACCCACCCCCGATTCCCTTGGCCCAGCTGATGGCGTCGGGTACGGCTGCCTCAGCCCCGGTGGCGTGCCACCCGCACCAATGACCGGTACGTCCAAGACCACATTGTACTTCATCGTAGAGAAGAAGGAGATCGTGTTCATGACAGAGGTTTCGCAGGGCGTGGAGGAAGTCCGCCGAAAGGGTGCGTACTCCACCCTCGCCTTGAATTGGTTCGACCATGATCGCGGCAGTGCGTTGGTTCACCGCCTGAGCGACGCACTCGACGCGGGCGGGGACATTGAGGAATCCGTCCACCGGCGGCCCAAGTCCTAGTTTGACTTTGAGTTGTCCGGTAGCGGCAACCGCGCCGAGGGTACGCCCATGAAATGATCCATCGAGGGTGATGATTTCGTGGCGTCCCCTAGCCGAGCCATGTTTGCGGGAGAGTTTGAAAAGTCCTTCGTTGGCCTCGGCCCCGCTGTTGCAGAAGAAAATTTTTCCTGGAACCTCCAAATGACGATTGAGTTGGGCTGCTAGTTCACCCTGCGAGCGGGTAAGAAAAAGATTCGAGGTGTGGATCAATGTGGCCGCCTGCTTGGCAATGGCCGCCTGCAGCGCTGGATGAGAGTGTCCAAGAGCGTTTACCGCGATACCCGAAGTAAAATCCAAGTAGGGTCGGTCTTCCTCGTCCCAGACGCGCGTACCCTGCCCCCGCACCAGGGCAAGAGGAAACCGAGCGTAGGTCGGCATAATATGCCGAGCAAAGAGATCTTCCGTAGACGAATGGGCCAGACTAGAGTGCATCGATGCCAAATCTTAGATCGGTCCTAGAGGCAGGCAAGAGGCTTTGCTGAAAATTAGGGGAGGGCTATCGGGAGTGGATCATCCGGACGGGTCAGGATGGTGAAAGCGGGAAGACGGAGGGCCGGGGTGAAGTGATTTTCAGCAGCGTAGCGGATGATGGCTTGTTTTGGATCAAAGATATCGGGCTTGCTTATAATGATGACACGGGGAGGGAGCTTGAAGCGGATGTCATTCCAATCAGCTCCTTGCATGGCCCAGACGCGGCCGGGAACATCTTCAAAAGAGACAGGGGTAAGATAAATAAAAGCCGCCGCGGGATCAGCAGCCCACCACACCTCTTTATTTTGAACAAGGGCCGCCGCGGCAATGGCGGCCGCGGTGCGGTAGTCATCCTTGGCGTGCGCCTCCTGCCAGCGGAGATTGAGGGAGGATCCAAGCCAGAGGACAGGCAAAGAAATTGCAACCGCTCCCCAGAAGCGGGTCTTGGTTTCTAGGGCAAGGAGAATAAGGGAAGCCAGAGCTAGAAGAAGTATCGGCAGGGCTGGGATGAAGTGATGGGGCAGGGAACGAAAATCAAGAAAGGTGAAACCAAGAACCAGAGCCCCCGCAGGGAGAGCTAAGGCAAGAATCCATGCCACCTTGGCATCGAGGCGGATCGTCCGTTGACGACCTTTCCGCAG
>CAXMPH010000082.1:0-5843 GCA_964195055.1 uncultured Chthoniobacterales bacterium
CACCAAGATATCCTCGCTCCGCTCCACCACTAACCGCTGCACCGATTTGAGAATCACAGATTTTTCAATGGGTTTGCTCAAATAATCAGACACCCCCAAAGCGAAACCTCTCGGCTTATCATCCACCATGGTCAGCATGACCACCGGAATATCTTTAGTCCGAAGATCCTCCTTGAGAGCCGATAGAACGGCCCAACCCTCTGGGTTTGGCATCATGACATCGAGAGCAATGAGGTCGGGAGGTTGTTCTTGGGCCATAAGCAAGCCCTCGGCACCGCCGAAAGCCTTGAGAACGGTGTGGCCCTCTTTTTCCAAAATGCGATGCAAGACATCGTGGCAGTTGGGATCATCGTCGATAACCAGAATAGTACTCCCTTGGCCAGTGACGCCTGTCGGTTCGAGGCAAGGCTGGGAGGCTGTCTTTTCTGGATCGCCCCCTGGAAGGAGGGCGGTGAAAACGCTCCCCTCACCGAGACGGCTTTGGACCGTGATATCACCACCCAAGATCCGACAGAACTTACGACTGATAGCCAGCCCCAGTCCGGTGCCTCCGTATTTGCGAGTGGTCGAATCATCAGCCTGAACAAATTCCACAAAAAGTTTATCGATCTGCTCCGGGGCCAGCCCGATTCCGGTATCCCTGACGGCGAAGGCCACCATCCCATCCGACGAGCGGGTGATTTCCAAGGTCACCTTCCCATCTTCGGTAAATTTACAGGCGTTGCTCAGCAGATTGAAAAGGGTCTGCCGTAGCTTGGTCAGGTCCGTCTCCATCGCTCCGGTATCTTCGGCACATTTTAGCTCAAAGGTATTACGATTTTTCGTTACCAGTGGCTGAATCGTACTGACTACCTCCTCGGCCATGTCAAAGATATCGACGGGCTCGAGAAATACATTCATCTGACCCGCTTCAATCTTGGAGAGGTCGAGGATATCGTTGATCAGCTGGAGCAGGTGCTTGGCCGAAACAAGAATCTTCTGGAGGTCGGATGCCATCGCCGTCTCCCCGTCTTCCTCAGATTCCTCCAGAAGTATCTCGCTGTAGCCAATGATGGCATTCATGGGGGTGCGTAATTCGTGGCTCATGTTGGCGAGGAAAGCGCTCTTGGTTTGGTTTGCCTTTTCCGCTTCCTCTACCGCTTTTTTCAGATCAGCCGTCCGGTCCGCTACGGTTTTTTCAAGGTTGGTATTCCAAGCAGCCAGGCTCTGCTCACGCTTGCGGATCTCTTGGTCCATGCGAGAGAAACCCCGACCGAGGTCGCCCACCTCATCAATCCGCCCTAGGAGAGGTGCCAGTTCCTCGCCCGCCGACTGACCTGCCTCCAGCTGGGCCGCCGCTTGGGTCAGTTTCTGGAGGGGGGCGGTGAGGCGGCGTGCCACCCAAGCCACCACCATGACTAGCAAAAAAAGACCCGCTGCCCCGAAGGAGCCCAGCCGCCAGGCCAAGGCACGCACCGGCATCAAAAGAGTGGAGGAGGGCACATCCAGCACGACCTTCCAGCCCGTTAGAGGAGCGGTTGCCCAGTAGACAATCCTTTCGCCACCTCCGTCATCATAAAAAGTGACTGCCCCAGAGGGAGCGGCGGCGATCTGCGAGCCGACCGGCAAGAGGGCCACATCCATTCCGGGGTTCCCCTTCCCCATCATCAGGCGACTCTCCGGATGGGCGATAATTTTTCCGGCGGAGCTGACCAGATAGGCAAAATCAGATTCCTGATCTGCCCCCTCCCCGCGCATTGTCAGGTCAACTTTTTTGATCAACTCCTGCATTTCGTCCAGAGAGATATCCGCACCTGAGATACCGTAAAAACTACCATGAGGACCGATCACCGGAGCGTTGACGCTGAGCATGGTGACATTTGATCCCCCGGCATCATAATAAGGCTCACTAATGACCAGTTGGCCCGACCTTTTCGGACCCCAGAACCAAATGGTGGAAGGTTGCTCAATGTGGAAGTCGTTTTGATTGATCGTCGCCTCTGGGTAAGAATTGCGGTCAATCCAAGGCATGGAGAGGGGATCCTGAAAGTCCAATTTATCGAAGGTGTAGTAGAGGCCGAAGACCTCGTTCTCAGGAAAGGCATCGATGAAGCGCCGCAGTTCATCCATCACCCCGGGGCTGGGATCGGGTCCGCGCAAACCCTGAAGGGCTGCCATGATTTTGACGAGGGAGACGACCCGGCCGACCATGGCATCGATTTCAGCAGCATGAACCTCAACCTCAGCCATAGCGGTTTCCTGAGTTCGTTCCATCAGGTCTTGCCGAGCCGAAGTATAAGCAACGAAAATCAGCACCGCCACGATGAGTCCCACGGCCAGAGTGATCCAGAGGGTGAACTGACCAGCTAGAGTATTGGGCCCAAAATATCTTCTCATGTTTGAGGCTTTGTCTAACGCTCTCCCTTGCTAGGAGCAACCGTCCAGAGGAATCCAAGGTTAGAAAATCCTTGCTCGTCGCTGCAGGCCGGAGTCAAAGTCGAATCTATGCAATGCACTTTTGTCACCGATAGTGATGTCCTCATCGCCTGCCCCGCCGGACGTATCGACACCACCACTTACAATGACTTCAAGATAGTCTTGAATGCCGAGCTCGACAAAACGGGTGCCAAACATCTGGTGATTGACCTAGCTGACCTCGAGTACGTCAGTAGTGCGGGATTCCGTGAGTTTTTCCTCGCGGGCAGACGGATGACCAGAGACGGCGGTAGTTTGGCCGTTTGCAATTTTCAACCAGCGGTCAAAGAAATATTCGAAATCGCCCAGTTCATGACCGCTTACGGAGTTCATGACACCCGCGAGGCGGCCGTCGCTGCGACCAAAGCCGCTTGATGAAGGTCATCCGCCAAGACCACGGCGAAATCGTAGTCTTGGCGATAAAAGGGCGCCTCGACCAATCTAGCGCCGACAGCCTCCACACCAGTGCCATGGAGGCATTGGAGGAGGGTAAAATGGGCCTGATCATCAACATGGAAGGGGTCGACTTCATTGCTAGCGTCGGTATCCGCGCCCTCATTCGCCCAGCCCAAAGTATTTCCCTCCGAGGGGGCAAGTTGGTCGTGGCGAATCTTAAACCCGAACTGCGTGAGTTCTTTGCCCTGACCGGGCTCGATCAGATGTTCACTATCCACGAAGATGTCGAGGCCGCTCAGGCGGCACTTGGTGGATAAGGACCACCCAGCCCGCTGGGTTGGTCAGGGGCACCGGTTGAGAAATGGCTCCCAAGCCCGGCAATTTAGCCCCCTCAAAGCCGGGCTAAAAACGATTTAGGGAGGGACAAAACGCCTCCTCGAACTTGATCCCACCACCGCCGACGAGTCTTGGCTAAGGCGGACTTTGCCTCGATCCTTCCCTGATTTTTATTACGACATCACCGCCGCTGCCTTGCCCAGGAGAGGAGGAACGCCTAAACAACTCTGGTGCTGAACTATATCTGGTTGGCTTTGGTTCTCGGCGCCGTCTTCCTCGGCGGTGTCACCGGACAGATGCAAGAAGTCACCGAGGCCGCTTTTGCCTCCTGCAAGACAGCGGTTATGACCATCGCGCTACCGCTCGCCGGAGTTATGGCACTTTGGCTTGGCCTGATGCGCTTGGCCGAAAAATCCGGCCTGATGCATGCTCTGGCCCGAGCCCTGCGTCCGGTGATGACACGGCTTTTTCCAGAGGTCCCGGCGGACCATCCAGCCATGGGGTCGATGATCATGAACATGGCGGCCAACATGCTTGGCTTGGCCAATGCCGCCACCCCCTTGGGACTGCGCGCGATGCAGGACCTGGAAAAGCTCAATCCACGGCCGGGAACTGCCAGCAATGCCATGTGCACCTTTCTCGCGCTCAATACTAGTTCGGTTCAATTCATCCCAGCGAGCGCCGTCGCCATCTTGGCTGCGGCAGGCTCCGTCCAGCCCACCGCCATCATCGGCACCGCATTGGTTGCCACCCTCTGCTCTACCATTGCTGGCATCGCTGCGGTTAAGACTCTGGAAAGGCTTCCCTTCTACAAATTACCACCGATCACTCCCGAGGCTGCCGAAAGCAAAAAGGCCAGGGAAGCCGCTGCCCCCGCGGTGGACTCTAGCCCCTCCCCCCAACCCCTCGCCCTCTGGTCCCAGATTCTCCTCGCTGCCTACGGGGTATTTTTCCTCTTTCTCCTCTGGCGCACCGCCGGGACGGGATACGATGGTGATCGCGGTTGGTTCGCTTCCTACGTCGAAGCCGTCTCGCTTTTGGCCATCCCCTTTCTTCTTTCGTTTTTTCCACTTTATGCCGCCCTCCGCCGTATCCCCGTCTATGAAGAATTTGTCGAAGGTGCCAAAGAAGGTATGCAGGTTGCCTTGCGTATCATCCCCTTCCTCGTCGCCATTCTCGTCGCCATCGGCATGTTTCGTGGAGCGGGTGGAATCGACCTGCTTAGCCGCGGACTCGACCCATTTTTTCAACTCGTCGGATTCCCTACTGAACTTCTACCCATGGCGGTGATGCGACCGCTCAGCGGGAGCGGGACCATCGGGATCTTCTCCGAACTGGTGACCACCCACGGCCCCGACAGCCTCTTGGCCCGCATGGCCGGAACCATCATGGGCAGCACCGAGACGACCTTTTATGTCATTGCGGTCTATTTCGGTTCGGTGGCGGTACGCCGCAGTCGCCACGCTGTCCCCGCTGGACTCATCGCCGACCTGACAGGACTGATCGCCTCAGTCATCGTCTGCCAGCTCGTCTTCGGCTGAACCAGGCCCACTATCTCTGCCAGCGCTACGGTGACTGCTGCCACTGGCCGGGCTTTGTCCGCCTCGACGAGGACGAAATCGGTCCCATGGCCCAGTATCTTGAATTAAGCGAAGAAGACTTCATCGGTCGACATGCCCAACTCCACCCCAGCCGTAGTGGACTCATGCTCAAATCCCATCCCGACGGCACCTATATTTTTCTCGAAGGCAGCAACACCGGCCGCATCGAGCCGGTCAAACCAAAGCAATGCCGCAACTTTCCCAACGGCTGGAATTTTCCCGAGTGACGAGAGCACTGCCAGGCCATTGAGGTCTAGGAGGGAGCAAAGCGAAAGGGAGGCGCCGCACCAATAAAATCTCTGGCAAACATCTCCCAGCCACTTTTGCCTCCACCCAAAGGAACCCGCCGTGGCCGAGGGAGAGCGGCAAGGATGAGGGGGAACTTAACCCTCACTTTTCGCTCGGCCACAAGTTTCATGCGAAGCCCTCGGAAGAAGCGCGGAAAAATACGACTAAGGGTGGAAATTAATCACTAGATAACTGCCTCATTAAAACTTTAGTCTAAAAAGGATCAGTCAAAGCCGCAGAATCTGATTGCTGATCAAGTTCAAACTATGCAGCGCCAACGACAAAAAATTAAGAACCTCAAAGGAGAGGTGGTTTTTCGTAAAAAACTGGCAAGCCAGCACACCACCGGCGAGATGCTTCTACCGGATTATTTCTCAAAGGATGAGCACGACCAAATTCTAGCGCAACGGATCGAAACCACCCGCTTAGCCTTTGAGAAGCTAAGTCGCGAAGGCGTTGATTTTTCTCGTTTTGTTGAACTCGGTGCGGAGCGCGGCCACCGTTCCTTAACCTTGGTAAACTACTTCGACTCTTCGGGTATCGCCATGGATATTTCCTTCGACCAGCTCAAAACCGCAGAGCACTTCTCCAGACTCTTCAACTTACCAAAACTACCTCTCCGAGTTTGTTGTGATGCCAATAACTTGCCTCTGAGCTCTTCTAGTATCCCCTTCCTCTTCTGCTATCAATTTCTGCACCACTTTCCCTCCCTAGACCATATTTTGGCGCAGATCCACCGAGTCCTTGCCAGCAATTCCACGTTCTTCT
>CAXMPH010000083.1:0-5842 GCA_964195055.1 uncultured Chthoniobacterales bacterium
TTTCTTCTAGGCTATCGATGTTCTGTTTGTAATCCCTCGTTTGGGGGGAAAGACTTGTCTGACCAAGAGCACACTAGCTTAAAAATAGCATAACTAGGGCAAGCTAGCAAACTGGGGCCCCTTCCGCTCGTGCTGCGGCGAGAAAGGGAAAGACTTGGCTTTAATATCTCCCTTTATAGGCTTCGCCTTCGAACAATAAGCGAAAGCCGACAATGAAAATCAAGTGCCACAAATTCCCCGTTTTTTCTCTTTTCCCACTCTCCTTAGGTATCTTGCTTCTCACCTTTGCGGTGGCTCAGGCTCAATCTTCGCGAGATGCCAAAATCGAGGCTAAGTTTGCCGAGGCGGACACTAATCATGATGGGCAACTCACTCTGGCTGAAGCCAAGGCGGGAATGCCTCGGCTGGCCTCGCGCTTTGATAAAATCGATGTCGATCAAAATGGCTATCTGACCGTTGTGGAAATCAAAGCGTTTGCCAATCGTTGAGGCCGGCGCTTGCTTGCTCTGGTTTTTTTGGTTCGGGCAAGCAGCTCGAGTTGCGGAGTGGTAGAATTTCTCCAGACACGGGCGGATGGTAAGTCTGCCTTCATGGTTAATATTTTATGTTACCCATGGGATGTTTTTTTGTAAAAATAGGGTTATATGAAAAAAACTCGCCTCGCGTTTGCTACGTTTCTTTTTTTTGTAGTTCCCAGCCTAAGCGGCTTTGCTGCGGATTATTGGAGTAATGGCCCAGGATTTGAGCCGACCACTGCCTCGGACAATTACCGAAATTCCGCTGTCATGATTACGGGAGGGACACTCTCTAGTTCTAGCGGAACTGGTGTTAGTTCACTCTTTGAGCAGATGAGCACCGCGCCACTGACCCTTATCAGCGATCTCCCTACCGCGGGCGTAAACACCATAATAATCCCAGCAAAAGATACCAGCGGAGTAATTGAGTATGTTCCCGAGGGCTTCGTTCAAGTAAGTACGCTGGTCGTAGCAGATAACTGGAGTGGCTCTGATAACTCTAATCCTAACCTCCCGGCAGTAACTCCGGCGACATGGGGGAAGACTGGCTACAGAGGCTACAACTCCCAGTATGTCCCAGGGGTCCATATCGCCACGCCTAATATCGCGGCAGGCGGAGTGGGCCCCGGTACTGATAACACCGGATGGTATACTGGCGGAACCCAGCTACGAGAATACATGAACACCCAAGTTGCCTCATCGTGGGATTTGTCTGCTACTGCCTACACCGAGACCCTTCTTAATCCTGCAGCACCGTCCGGTGAGCAAGGTGAGACTGGGTATGTCTTTGACTCGGGACGCAATGTCTACAACCGCGCCGCTGCCGTACTTGGGATGTCCAATGGCCAATATCCCCTGCCCGCGTCGACTACTGACAACGTGGGCTTCGGGAGCTTCTACAATGTGGCAACCGTATGGGTAAACCCGTCAGATATCATCCACACCGATGTGAGCTGGGGCAGTGACAATGTGGTTGTTCCAGGAGATGTTACTTACAACCCCGGAACCCCCAAGACCATTATTGATGGTGGACCTGGTTGGACGGACGAGCAGGATTTGCAGCATGCCGCATGGCCCAGCGCCCAGTGGAGAGACGCTTACGATGTATTCCCCCCAGGAATAGGTGAGTACGACACTTATAAAAATTGGTATGAGAATTGGTGGAGGATGAATACTGAGACCGGGGCTTTCCCTTGGACTGGACATGGTTACACCGAAGATTGGGCTATGCTCTACAATAAGGATCAGTACGATCTCGCGGTTTTGCTTACTCCAGATTCTCCAGAGTGGTCTAATTTAGGGCGTGGTCTAACCGAGTTCATGATGGAGCCTGGAGTTGAATATTACGTGACCGATTTGCAGGACTTGCCGGACTACTTAGCTGTGCCCGAACCATCCACTTGGGCGCTCCTCGTTCTGGCGGGGACTTCGCTCGGCATGGTGGTTTGGCGCAAGCGAGTGTCTCCCAAAGGCTGAACTGCGCCCTGGCTAGTGGCGGAGACGGGAGTTGGCCTATATCCTAACCTCCCTTGGATCTTCTAAGCAGTGGTGCCAGCACTGCTGGGCCAAGGCGACGACAACGGGAGTATTCTCCCGGGGCGTTGTGGTATCACCGAATTTATCATGCGGCCCTATCCTGAGTACATCGTGACCGAGGAAGTGACTCTGCCAGACTCTCTCGCTGTGCCGGAGCTATCTCGGTCGTTTTTTCTATTGCTCACGGGGTTTCTGCTTGGAGCGGCTGCTCTACTTCGGCGGCGGCCAAGATCTCCAAACTGCTGATCATCCTGCCGGATAATCTGACAGGTTAGAGGGTCGCTTTTGGTTAGCAACCTCGGTTGCCCTAGGCTGATTTTGCCTCTACATTTCCGCTATGCGTTCCTTTCTCTCTTGTCTGGTTGCCACTCTCACCTTGGCCGGCTCGTTAAACGCGGCCGCCCCGCAGATTGCGCGCTTCCAATCGAATCTAGGGAACTTTGAAGTTTTGCTCTGGAATGAAGATCTACCTGTAACTTGCGACAACTTTATTCGTTACGCCAATTCGGATGCCTATGTCGGCACTTTCCTCCACCGATCCTTCACCAACAACACCTTGGATATTCAAATCATTCAGGGTGGCACTTACACCATTGATTTGAATGAACCCGTAGTTGAGGGCCCCACCACTATTCCCACTTTCCCTCCCATTGCCCTCAACGCCATCTTTCCCAACCAGCGGGGAACAATCGCCATGGCGCGCACCAACGATCGAGATAGCGCTACCAGTGGCTGGTATTTCAATCTCGATGACAATGTCGGCTTGGATTTCAACTACTCCGTCTTCGGTAATGTGATGGGGACTGGGCAAAATGTCATCGATGCCATGGGCGAGGTTCCTACCTTCAATTTCGGCGGAGCTTTTACGACTTTTCCGCTGCAGAATTTTATCGCCTCACCTGTGTTGGTTACCAATTTCATTTTCTTCCAAAATATTTCAGTAGAGGCCTTTGCTATTACCTCGATCACTTCTTCGCTTGAGGGGGTGGAAATCGCCTGGACGCCTCTCTCGACCAACACGCCGGTGCGGGTGGAGAGGACGACCGAGGTGGGCGGTGATCCTTGGACGACCTTGGCCACGGGTATCGTCACCGGATCATACCTTGATACGGCGCCCCCCCCAGGGCAGGCATTTTATCGTGTGGTGGCCGAGTGAGAAACGGACCAAAGTATGCATAATACGCCCAATCATTAGGTAAATCGGCTCCCTTGGCCAATCGGTTCGGTTCGAGCTGCGGGCTTTCTTAATGGGTCAGAAATCTCGCTGGGGATGTTGGGGAGGAGAGGCTCTCCTGTCCGCTTTTCCTTTTTTGCGGGATACGGGAGACGATGGAGGAGGTGCCTTGCATGATGAAGTCGCGCTGGCGGCGAGCTTCTGCACGGTCGCGGGTGTGCAAGGAGACGCGCACCCGTTCCTTGGTGTAGTTCGGGTGGTGGATAGTGAAATGGCACCACCAAGTGCCATGGTTATTCCAGAGGTTGTGGTCTGGATTGGTTGTGCTAGCTGGTTTGGTGGAGATAGAGGGGGTCTTCATCTCCCCAGAAGAACACAGGGGATAGGACATCCGCTGTCCTAGGCCTTGAATTCTTTACCCAGAGAAGAAGCACTGCGCCCGGCGGGGGTCGAACCCACAACCTTCGGCTTCGGAGGCCGACACTCTATCCAGTTGAGCTACGGGCGCGCTGTGAGCAGCCAATAAAGCGCAGTGAGGCCACAGGCTCAAGCGGTGAGTTTGTCATCGGGTGTCGGGCACGGTGCTTTTGCAAGGTGGGAGAGTGAGGGTAACCACAACCAGCTTGGGGAGCGGGGAGGAAAATAGTCCTTATCAATCCGCGTTCTCTTTGGGTAATCTGAGACCTTTTACCGACCCCTTCAATTTCATCGTTTTCTCCAGAGGTTTCCCAGCCTCCCATATTCCCCTCCTCAAATTCAGCTGAAGCTATTTTATTTCACCATGAAAAACCGACACAGATCCCTTCCTTTGTTTCATTTGTTCCTCGCTACTTTCTTTGCCGTGGGAATTCTTTTGGCTGCTTCTCCGGCGCAAGGCCAAGATCCTGCTCCGATTAAGGTCGTCTCAGGATCTCAAGTCCTCCCAGAAGTGGTCAACGATACCACCGGAACAAGGCTTTCACTTGAGGATCGAGTGGCGGATCTGGAGGCTTACATCACCAATTCCGAGCGCCCATCGGGGGCAGATTCGAAGATCAATGTCCCCGGCCCCGGCCACAATGCCTGGCAAATGGTCTCCACTGTGCTGGTGCTCTTCATGACCCTGCCGGGATTGGCCTTGTTCTATGGTGGCTTGGTAAGATCAAAAAATGTTCTTTCTATCTTTGCCCTCTGCCTCGGCTTGGCCGGCATGGTTTCCTTTCTTTGGTGGTTGGTCGGCTACAGCCTGACCTTCGGTGGTGGTAATGCCTTCATCGGCGACCTCAGCCACGTCATGTTTCGTGGGTTGTCGCCGGAAGGTACCGGCGCCGGCTACTATTGGATTTCGGACTATGTCTGGGCCATGTTCCAGCTGACCTTCGCCATCATCACCCCGGCTCTCATTTTCGGGGCCACGGCAGAGCGGATGAAGTTTTCCGCGGTGCTACTCTTCAGCTTGATCTGGATGTTTGTCGTCTACTTTCCCATGGCCCACATGGTCTGGGCCCCCAACGGGTTTATGTGCGGCCCACTCAATCCCGACGCAGGAATCAAGGCGATCGATTTTGCCGGTGGAACGGTGGTGCACATGACCTCGGGTTGGTCCGCTCTTATTCTCTGCCTCATTCTCGGACCGCGCTTGGGTCACCGCACCACCCCGATGCCACCCCATTCCATGGTGCTGGTCATGATCGGAACGGGCATGCTCTATGTCGGCTGGTTCGGATTCAACGCGGGTTCAGCTCTCGGCTCGGATGCCCTAGCGGCTAATGCGTTTACCACGACGATGCTCTGCGCTTCCATCGCGGGCTTTGTCTGGGCTTCGGCTGAGTGGGTGCTCCGAGGCAAGCCTAGTGTGCTCGGTTTTTGTTCCGGCATCGTGGCCGGATTGGTGGTCATCACTCCGGCGGCGGGATTTGTCACTCCGACCAGCGCTGTCATCATGGCCTTCCCGGCCGGTTTGGTTACCTTCCTTGCTGTGGTTTACCTCAAGCGGTGGCTCGGTTACGACGATGCTCTCGATACTTTCGGCATTCATGGGGTGGGAGGAACCATTGGAGCCATCCTCACTGGAATTTTCGCCGATGCCTCGGTCAATTCGGCCGTAGCGGATCTCAAGGAAGGCCTCATCTTCAATCAGATCAAGGCGAGCGTACTCACCATTGTTCTCGCGGTGGTCGCCACCGCGGTTATTGCCCTGATTGTCAAAGTACTCATTGGTCTCCGGCCAACTCCTGAAGAGGAACATGAAGGTCTTGATACGGTGGATCACGATGAGGAAGGTTACCTTCTCGAACATTAGAAGGTACTTACGAAATCTCAGGATTCAGGTCAGTGGGTGCTTCCCGGGCGGACTTGCCTCTGTCCGAGCCCTCCTTTGCCATGACCAAGCGGCGGTCCGCATCAGTGATTCCACGAGGCTCTCTTGCGCGGTGCCCTCTGGGTGGATAATATAGCTCTTTATGCGCGATATTGTTTATTTTGATCTGGAGACGCAGCGAACCGCTAATGATGCGGGGGGGTGGGATAAAAAAGCTGCCATGGGGATGACGGTGGGGGCGACTTACAGCTCAGGATCGGATCGCTACACCGTCTACGGCGAGGAGCGGATCGATGACTTGATCGATCAACTGCGGCA
>CAXMPH010000084.1:0-5797 GCA_964195055.1 uncultured Chthoniobacterales bacterium
CAGAACTCTCTGGCATTGCCGAATAAGCGCCTTAGCGGCGAATCCTTATTTCACTTAACTTAACTCTCAAGTATCTAGTATGTCACAAATTGCACCGCAACTTGTCCGTGAACTCCGTGAAAAAACCAACGCGGGAATGATGGACTGCAAACGCGCCCTCACCGAAGCCAGTGGTGACTTGGCCAAAGCCGAGGATATCCTTCGCGCCAAAGGTATCGCCTCCGCCGGTAAAAAGGCCTCCCGCTCAGCCAAAGAGGGCATTGTTGCCTCCTACATTCACATGCAGGGTAAAGTGGGGGTTTTGGTCGAGGTCAATTGCGAAACTGACTTTGTCGCCAAGAATGAGAATTTCCGTGATCTGGTGAAGGATATCACCCTCCACATCGCGGCGGCCAACCCAACTTGCGTCTCACGTGATCAAATTGATCCAGCGACGATCGAGCGGGAAAAAGGCATCTATCGTCAACAGGTTGAGGGAAAGCCGGAGAATATCGTAGAAAAAATCATCGAAGGCAAAGTAGAAAAGTTCTACGGAACTTCTTGTTTGATGGAGCAGCCCTTCATCAAAAATCCCGACGTCTCGATTACTGATCTGGTCAAGGCCAAGATCACCGAATTAGGTGAGAATCTGGTCATCCGTCGCTTCACCCGATACGTGGTCGGGGAGGGTATCACGGACGGGCAACCGGCCAACGGCTAATTCGTTCCTTGCTCCTCTGAAATTTGGTG
The DNA here is from genome assembly GCA_964195055.1 of uncultured Chthoniobacterales bacterium. Lineage (GTDB taxonomy): Bacteria > Verrucomicrobiota > Verrucomicrobiia > Chthoniobacterales > JACTMZ01 > JACTMZ01. The sequence continues at coordinate 730 of CAXMPH010000084.1, forward strand.
CAGTACCGAGCGTTCGGTCCCCTCTTTATTGGTCCGCGGCACAGCGGAATCCGACATGGCTGCTTCCGGTATCTGGGTCTGCTCCGCGCCGGGCGGCAGGCCGATAGCTTTCGCAGTACGTGGGATGACAAAGGAAAGAGCCTCCTTTGATCACTCGGCGAACCGCCCCTGAATTTAAGGCAGGAGAGGGGTCCCCTCGTACTATTCTTGCCTTCTCACTTGGGTCAGGACCTTGTGGGTCGTAGCAAACTTGAGTGTCACTGGCCCGCGCCATGAAGGTGTCTCCTTGGTAGAGGTCACTGCACCAGTTCCAGACGTTGCCCCCCATATCATAGAGTCCATAGCCATTAGCTGGAAAAGATCCCACAGGAGAAGTTCCGGAAAAACCGTCGAGGCGGTCGTTTTCGTAGGGGAAGTCTCCCGTCCAGCGGTTGACCATCACTTGCCCATCCGGGGACTCCTCCTCTCCCCAAGCGTAGCGTGAACGATCAAGTCCACCCCTAGCGGCAAATTCCCACTCGGCCTCGGTGGGGAGGCGCTGACCCGCCCAGGCTGCATAGGCGGCGGCATCTTCCCAAGCAATCTGAACCACCGGGTGGTCTTGGCGACCCTCAATGGAACTGCCGGGGCCTTCCGGGGAACGCCAAGAAGCTCCATGAGTCCAATACCACCATTTGCCCATGTTACGTAGGTCAACAGGTCCTTTGGTGGGGTGGAAGACGAGCGATCCGGGTTGCAGGAGCTCGGGGGACGGTTTAACCGCATCGGGCGATGCCTGCATTCTCATTTTCTCCCAATCAAGGGAACGCTCCGCCACCGTGATATAACCCGTCTCTTCAATGAACTTAGAAAATTTCGCGTTAGTCACCGGATAGATATCGAGAGCAAAGGGAGCAACTGATACTCGATGGGCGGGCCGCTCATTGGCAAAGGCATAGGAATCATTCGACCCCATGGTGAATTCCCCTCCGGGTATTGAGACCATGTCTGAAGGTAACTCTCCGTTGGGTTGGCAGGCCGAGAGGCAAAAGAGGGCAAAGAACTGGAGCCATGGTAGTCGCATAAAAAAGATAATTTAAGGTAGCAGATGAAGCCGTGGTGGCTCGTTTACTTGTTAGCTTTCTCTTTATCCCATCCCGAGATCGGGTTCAGGCCCCGCTTCGATTTCTTCTGAGGCTGTTGGTATAATAACAAAAACGGCGCCGGATTTCTCCGGCGCCGTTGTGAGTGATTTTAGCTCAACCAATTAGAAGGCAAACCGTAGACCGGCGCGACCCAAGAGGGCGCTGGTGGGCGTCTCGCTAGAGTAGGCCCAACGGTAATCGCTGAAGATACCGATGTTTTCGGTGAAGCGATACTCGAGACCGCCGCCGACTGTGCCGACGCCATGTCCCTTGCGTCCATCTGCATAGAAGGCTCCGCCGCCAATCATGGCGTAAGGGGCCAAGTTGAGGGAGCAGATTGGGTAGCGAAGATACACGTTACCTAGGGTAGACCACTCGGTGTACGAGCCGCCTTTTCCTGCCTGAGCCTCACGACCGAAGAGACCTTGCTCCACGCCGATACCGATGTAATTGGTGAAGAAGTAGTTCAAGCCGAGACCACCACCCCAGCCAGGACGTCCCTCGCTGTAGAATGCTCCCATGCCGAATGCGTCAAGTTGGAATTCCTGTGCGCGAAAAAGACACGGATCCTCAATTTCAATAACGATTTCTTTGTAAGTTTCTGTTCCAGCGAGTTCCGCAGAGGTTGCGACAACAGCAGCCAGAAGACTAGTGATGATGTATTTTTTCATGTTTAGGTAGTTTGGTTGTTTTAGCATGTGGTGTACACCACTCGGTTAACATCTGGGTTTCCCTGCTAACTCGCAAGGGAAATATTGAATTATTGAGAGTGTTTTTTCACTTATCTCCTATGGAAATTCGGCCAGAAATTCGTAGGCATCCACCGATGTTGGTGTACTTGGGAGCTGGGAGAGTCCATCCCGCATCCAGCCGAGAGGCTCCACGTCCGCCGATAGCGGGAACGGCACCTCCGGCGAGAAGGGGAGAGACATAAAAAACAACCTCACAAGCCAAGCCCTCATGGAAGAGCTGCCCCAGAGTGTGGCCTCCACCTTCCACAAGAACGGAAGTGATGCCGCGCTGACCCAAGGCCATCATGGCAGAGCGCAGAGTTTTCTGTTTCAGTATCAAAGTTTTTTTAGCCCAACGGTCCGTCAGAACTTTTGCGGCGGTTGCCAGGGGGGTCCGCGGGGCCCAGACCAAGCGCCATGGCTGGGAGGCCCCGCTGATTCCCCGGACCGTGAGGGCTGGGTTATCGGCTCTTACCGTGCCAGCCCCAACGAGGATGGCGTCGACTCGGGTGCGGAGCTTCATTGCATCTTTCCGCGCGTCCGAAGAGGTAATGAAACGTGGCTCACCCATGGGACGGGTCAGCCGTCCATCCAAAGACATGCCACACTTGGCCACGACCCAGGGGAGTCCGGTGGACATGAAGTAGTGAAATTCAGGATTGAGGGCGGCGCATGCCTCGGCCAATACACCCGGAGTCACTGGAATCTTGGCTCGCCTCAATTCTGCAAGAGCACGTCCTCGGTGGTTCGGGTTCGGGTCAATAGCACCGAAGACCACTCGGCCAACTTGGGCAGCGGCTAAGGCCTTGCTGCATGGCGGAGTACGGCCCTGAGAGGAGCAAGGTTCTAGGGTGACGTAAGCGGTCGTTCCTCGGGACATGGTGGGATCCTTCAAAGAGCGCAATGCCTCGATTTCCGCGTGGGGTTGGCCGGCGCGGTGGTGCCATCCGCGACCAATGATTTGATCGTCCTTGACGAGGACGCAACCGACTGCCGGATTAGGCCTAGTCTTGCCCAAGCCTCGGCGTGCCAGCCGGAGAGCCTCGCTCATGAATTTCTCGTCGTTGGGCATCGGGGTGGGTGGCCGACGGGACTCGAACCCGCAACAACCGGAATCACAATCCGGGACTCTGCCATTGAGCTACGGCCACCATCTAAGAAGCATAAAAATTAGTCATCATCTGTGGTGGTGTCAAATACGACGCGCAGTTGCCTTACGGGTGAGTGGGGTGTAAGCCAAAGGGAATGCGGTCGCTCTGGCTTTTCTTAGGCTCCATCGTTCTAGTTTCGTGCGCATCCTTGCGGGATACTACCGTCTTTTACACCCCGTTGCGGGATCTTTACTACCCGCCGAAGGAGAAGGACGTCTCTATTCCGGTTCTGGCCGAATCCCCGGAGTGGGCTAAAGAGGTTATTGGTCGGTTTGCGATGGTTTCTGACCGAGGCTACCCGTTTATCTACCGCGCTTTGATCTACAATGCGCGCTTGCAGGGGGCGGATGCAGTGATCCTTGAACGGTTGGCTTTCGACACCCGAACTTCTTACAATCACATTCCGCCGGGCTGGGAAAATATTCGAAGAACCAGTTTTTATGAGCGACGAGCGAAGAATAAGAAAGGTGAGTGGGTAACCAGCCTCCAGCCCTACACAAATTTCGTGCCTGTCTTCCGTCCCGGGCGTACGGTGACTCGCGAAGCACAGTGGACCGAGGTGACCGCTGAGATGGTGGTGCGCCGGGGAAAGAAACCGTTGTCGGTCCCTCAGCCGGAACAAATTGCCAGGCCGTGATACTTTTGAAATTGATGCCATGAAAACCGAAGTAAAATCCGAACAATTACAGGCGATAGGGGAGGCGAATAACCGCAATGAGGGATGCCTTTTTGGGGCTTTCCTCGGAGATGCATTATCGATGCCAGTCCACTGGTACTACGATCGTGGAGCACTGGCGCGCGACTACGGCAAGGTCACCTTGTTAGTTGCACCGAAAAATCCTCACGCGGACAGTATCCTCTGGCGCTCGCGTTATGAGGCGCCCAACTCTCGGGGAGAGATCCTTCATGATCAGGCCAAGTACTGGGGGCAGCGTGGTATCCATTATCACCAGTTTCTCCGAGCGGGAGAAAACACCCTAAATCTGCAGCTAGCCTTAGAGCTAATGCATTCATTTCGAGATTGTTCCGGTTATGATAGCGAAGATTATTTGCGTCGCTACATTGATTTTTTAACCATTCCTGGCCGCCATCGCGACACCTACCTTGAAGAGTGTCATCGGATTTTTTTTACCCGCTACGCCGAGGGTAAGAAACCTCATGATTGCGGCAGCAAAGATATTCATATCGGCGGCTTGGCCTCGGTGCCGCCTCTCGCTATCGCCTACGCTAAGGATTGTGAGGTTGCTCAGGCGATGGTGCAGCGGCACGTGCGTCTGACTCATCGAGGCGAATTGGTGGAAACCGCGGCGAAGGATCTGACAACTATCTTGCATTTTATTCTTCAAGGGTGCGGGGTGCGCGAGAGTATCGAGAAACACGGCACCAACTGGATTGGAGGCCGCAAACTCAAGGCATGGGCAACCCGTCCGGACGAAGAGGTTATTGGTCGGATTCTTAGCCCGGCTTGTTACTTGGAGGATGCCTTTCCTGCTTCGCTTTTCCTCGCTTGGAAGTATGCGGACGACCTTGAAGCGGCCTTGGTCGCTAACGCAAACTTGGGCGGCGACAATTGCCACCGAGGCGTTGTCGTGGGTGCCCTAGTTGGTGCCAGCGGGGTACCTGTTCCAAGAGCATGGAAAGAGGGACTTCTTCATCAAGAAGCTCTGGTCGCGTGGCTCCGTTGAGGCGATTGACTTATTCTTGAACCTTGACTCAGTTGAGACGGGAGAGGATTTTTTTTTCCTCAGCCTTGAGTTCTCTTGGTAACTTTTCTCCTAAGCTGGTGAAGAAGTCGTTGTTTGAATCCACTTGTTCGGCCAAGCGTGAAGCATCTTGAGACATCAATTCTGTAAATCGGTTTTCCGCGAAGTTGAGCCCATCCCAAAGAATGTCTTGGTACTGGGGAACGGTGCCGAGGGGACTTTCTTTTCCACCGGCCTCCCCCCTGCAGCGACCCACGATCCAAGCGAGGACGCGGAGGTTTTCCCCGAATCCCGGCCACATGAATTTTCCGTTGCCGTCTTTGCGGAACCAATTGACGTGAAACATTCGTGGCTTTTTA
>CAXMPH010000085.1:0-292 GCA_964195055.1 uncultured Chthoniobacterales bacterium
CCCTGCAGAAAACGCTTCTGTGAACTCTCTGTGTTCGAGTGGGGTTATTTTTTGCCGTAAGTATAATGTTCGTGGATTTTATCATGGATAACTCATTCAATTTATTAAGTAAAAGAGAGCAAGCTGTTGTCGGGGACAGATCCCTTATCGGCTGATTATACTGTTGGCCCTACCGATTCCAGTTGGCGTTGCAGAGAAACGAGTTGCCGGTAGCGCTGGAAGACCCCAGCCAGAACGGCAACGGAGGCTTCCTGCGGAGTGAAGCGTAGGGGGGTGGTGGCTTGCTGGCTCG
>CAXMPH010000085.1:302-5785 GCA_964195055.1 uncultured Chthoniobacterales bacterium
CCCTTCTTCTCCTCCCTCGAGAATTGTCACCGGAGTGTTGAAGGCATCAGCTACCACCTGGCCGAGTTGTGGTGTCTTGACCAGGCCGCCGGAGAGGATGATTTCTGTCCGCGGGTAGCCCTGCTGGTCCAGCGCCTCGCTGCCCAGTTTGAGATTGAAGATGGTGGCAAGTAAAATGGCCTTGACCGCGTTGCCTGGGGTGGCCGTGATGTCGTTTAAGCCGATGAGCATGGCGGTGCCACCTTGGGAGACACCGAGGCCGGGTTCGTCGTCCATGAAGGGAAGGGCAAGGAGTCCACCGCAGTCGTCACCGGCAGCCAGCACCTGAGGCATGATGGCGGAAAAGTCGTCGCCAAACATTTTTACGACCATGTTCATCGCGGTGGTGCCATTGCGCAGCCAGACCATGTTGATTGGCCGTCCATCGGGAGCACAGAAGTGATCGATCGCTCGAGAGATTCCCTCGAAGGTGCGGTCGCCGACCGAGTTGGCGACCACGCTGGTACCAAAGCTCATGGAAACCTGCCCGGGGGTAGCGATGAGGGAGCCGGCCAGAGCCGCTGGTTGATCTCCCTCCGCTGGAGCCACAACAATGCCTTGGGGTAGGCCAAGCAGCTTGGCCCCGTGGGCGTTGAGGGTGCCGCCGTCCTGACCGGCCCGGCGGACGGTGGGGAGAAGTTCGGCCAAGCGGGGTAGGGGCGTACCTGGGAGAGTTTTGCGAGCGGCTTGCCTTGCCGTGGTATCAAATTTGTCCAGCATTGAGCCATCGTAGTTAAGGATAGCTTGATCGATGGGAAACATGCCGGAGGCGTCGCCGATGCCAAGGTTCCACTCTCCGGTTAAGCGGAAGGCGATCCAGCCGGCGGGAGTGGTTAGGTGGGCTGTCTCTTCAGCTTGTTCTGGTCGATTTCGAATCGTCCAGAGCCAGCGGGCGGCGGTCATTCGCTTGGGGCACTTGGCTGCTAGCTGCTCGGTCAGTTCATGCCCTTCGGCCTCATTGCGGCCATCGCACCAGAGCCGAGCCGGACCGACGGGTTGGCCGGCTGCGTTGGCCAGCACCTCTCCGTGCATTTGCCCCGAGATGCCTAGGGCCAGTACCTCCATCTCGACGTCAGCGGAGGCGAGCTTCTGCAGAAGGTCGGCCATGGCGGTGACCAAGGCTGTTTCCCAAGTCATGGGATCTTGCTCGTAACAGTCCGTTCCGAGGCCGGGGACCATGTCGTAGTTGCCCTCGCCGGTCGAAAGTATCTGCAAATTCGCCGCCGTGAAGATAACCGATAGGCCTTGTGTTCCGACGTCGATGCCAAGGTAGCCTTGAGTTTTCATGGGGTGTTTTTAATTTTTTAAGAAGGCCGGGTTTTCTCTGAGGTAGCCCAGCGAGCTGAGAAACCGGTCGGTCTCCTCCAAAGTTTCTTGGTACTTGGTTTTATTAAAAAATCCGTGGGGCTGGCCCTGATAAAGGCGGAGTTCGCAACGAAGGCCTTGGGCTTCCATCTCGCTTTGGTATTTCTCTACCGTGCTTACGGGAATGAGCTCATCCTCCGTCCCCAAAAAAATAATGGTGGGAGGGGCCGTAGGTTGAATGTTGTGCAATGGCGAAATGTCGTGCCAGTAGTCTTTGAAGCGATTGTGGCCAAAGGTTCCGGGGCTGTTGTCAATGACCGGGTTAAAAAGAACGAGGGCATCGGGGAGGCAACTGACCGAAAGGTCCTCTCCCGGCTGGTTAAGATGAGGGAGGGTTGCGGTAGCCGCGGCAAGGTGGCCCCCAGCCGAGCCACCGCCGGCGGCGAGGCGCTGGGGATCAATCCCCAATTCTTTGGCATGGGAGCGTACCCATCGGATGGCTGACTTGGCATCCATGACGCTCTCCTTGGGCGAGGTGCCGTGCTTGCTTTTGATCCGGTATTCCGCAGCCATCGCCACCATGCCCCGCGAGGCAAGGTGCTCGCACTGGCGGTAAAACTGGTTGGGAGTGCCGTTGACCCAGCCGCCTCCGAAGAAAAAGACGATGGCGGGACGGGCTTCATCCGGTTTGCCTTCGGCTGGATAAAATACATGCAACTGAAGGTCGCCGGAATCTATCTCTTTGTAGGTGATTTTGGCGTCCGGTTCGGCAGCGTCAAGTCCTGCTCCAAGAGCGAAGGCCGAGGCAAGCAAGGCGAGGCATCTTTTAAGAGGTGTTTGCATGAGGATTAAGGTCAGGAGCAAAGGTCTTGCTCACCTTGCTGGACCGGGAGGTTTTTATCGGCACGGAGTCGGCCACCAAGGTTACCTGAAGATAATATAGAGGCAGAGCTGGTGGCAAGAAACGCAACAAGGTCGACCACCGCTGAGTTAAGTGGGCCCAGTCGAAATGGAGCGGGTGCCAGCGAAAAAGGGGGACTTTTCCGATTTCTGTTGGGAAAAAACCAATAGGGAAGTGCTCCAGACCGAGGGAGGATAAGACACGACATTAGGAGAGTCTCAGGACAGTCGTCTTGCAGAGGTTGGAGTCCGCGCGGCTCGGTGCCACGCTATCCCTCTCACCGCTTTGTCCTAAGACGAGTTGGCTGCTTAAGCTCCAAGGCTCGGCCGACTGCCCTGCTCCTTCTTTAGGTGGCCGAACTTTGCAAGGCAGCGAGGACGGCTTCGGCAGTTTGTCGGTGGGTGAGATGCCCAGAATCAACCCGGATGCTGCAACTCTTTTGATAGAGCGGTTCCCGTGCTCGGTAGAGTTCGGTGAGGGTCTTTCGGGGATTGTCGGTCTGGAGGAGCGGGCGCTTGCTATGTTTGACCCTTTGGTGGAGTTGGTCGGGGTGGGCATCGAGCCAGACGACTGGTCCGATCTGTGGAAGAATGCGGCGGTTTTTTTCCGAGCTGATAATCCCTCCACCAGTGGCAACCACGAGACCAATACGCCCGACGAGAGTCCCGAGAATAGCTGTTTCGATTTTCCGAAAATAATCTTCGCCGTGCTGGCGGAAGATTTCTGGGATAGACATTTGCGCCTCCTCTACGATGAGGTTGTCTGTATCAACAAGAGCGAACCCAGTCATGGAGGACAAGATTCGACCGACGCTGGATTTGCCGGATCCCATAAATCCAACGAGTACCAGATTGTGCAACACTGCTTAGACCTTCACCACATTTAGGGCTTTGGGTCCCCGATCACTCGGAGATACTTCAAACTCAACCGTGTCTCCCTCCTCCAAAGTTTTAAATCCATCGCCACGAATTTCGGAATAGTGCACGAAAATATCAGCGTCAGCTCCGCTGGGGTCGGCAATAAATCCGAAGCCTTTTTTGTTGTTAAACCATTTTATTGTTCCTTGAGGCATAAAAGCGGTGTTCGTTTTTAGTAAGTTATATACTGCACTATATATACTTATGGGTGCGTCGCGGCTTGCCGTCAATTGCATATTGGAAAACCCGATGGGTCTGATCAAGATGCCCGCCGATGAAGACGCATCCCTTCAAGCCGCAGGTAGGAATTGTCATGGGCAGCAAGTCTGATTGGGCCACCATGGAAAAAGCCGTTGAGGTGCTTGATCAATTGGGGGTAGCTCATGAGTGCCAGGTGCTCTCGGCCCACCGTATGCCGGATGAGATGTCTGCCTACGCTAAAACGGCCAAAAAACGAGGGCTCCGTGCCATCATTGCCGGAGCGGGCGGAGCGGCCCATCTGCCAGGGATGCTGGCGGCCCATACCACAGTCCCTCTTCTGGGAGTCCCAGTGCCCCATGGGGCCTTGCAGGGTATGGATGCTCTTCTCTCCATCGTGCAAATGCCTGGGGGAATCCCGGTGGCGACCTTTTCTATCGGCGTCTCCGGGGCAAAAAATGCGGCACTCTTTGCTGTAGCTTTATTGGCCGGAACCAATGCCGTGCTGGCTAGGCGGTTGGATCAATTTCGCAAGGCGGAGTCCCGCGCCGCCCAGAAGTCTGTCCTGCCTCCCCCATGATAACTCGGTTGATGGCCGCCGACGAAGCGGGGAATGTTTCGGCGGCAACCGCAGAAGCGGCCGCCCACTTGTCTCGAGGTGAGATTGTCGGAGTGCCGACCGAAACAGTTTACGGACTGGCCTGTGATGCCATGAGTACGAGGGCGGCTAGCAAGGTTTTTTCGGCGAAGGAGCGTCCGGCTTTCGACCCACTCATCGTCCATGTCGAGGATGGGTCGTGGGTTGGCCGTCTCTCCTCCGCCGAAGATGAGGTCTTGGTCTTGGCGGAGAAGCTGGCGGCTGCTTTTTGGCCAGGGCCGCTCACTATGGTGTTGCCCTCGCGAGAGGTTGTGCCGGACTTGTTGCGATCCGGATTGCCCACGGTTGCCTTGCGCTGCAGCGCTCATCGGGTGATGGCCTCTCTTCTCGCCTCATTCGGTGGTCCGGTGGCTGCACCCAGTGCCAATCGCTTCGGCCGAATCAGCCCGGTGACTGCTAAGGATGTGCTGGATGAATTGGAAGGACGTATCCCTCTGGTTCTGGATGGAGGGCGGTGCCGGCATGGTCTGGAATCGACGATTGTGGCAGTGAAGAAGGAGGGCCTGGTTTTGCTCCGACCCGGCCCGGTCACCCCAGAAGAGTTAAGAGAATTTGCCCCAGTGGATCGCCCAGCCGAGGGGGAGGTGGTGGCTGCCCCAGGGATGCTGGCCAGTCACTACGCCCCGCGCACACCGATGCGCATCTTGCCTGCCGACGAACCCTCTCCCGATGACTCTTGGTCCAGTGGACTCTTATCTTTCGGGCCGGCTTCTTCGGGCTTTGCCCAGACAGAAATATTGCCGGAGGATCCTCTCGAGGCGGCTCCACTCTTTTTTTCTGCTTTGCGACGGCTTGACGCGTCTGGGGTGCAGCGAATCTATGCACGGCCCATCGCGGAGTCCGGGCTGGGTATCGCCATTATGGACCGACTTGGCAGGGCTTCGCATGGCTAAAGAAAAACTCAACACCAGAGCTGCTGCAGTGGTTGCGCTCGCGGTCATGCTGAGCCGTTTGCTCGGCCTGGCGCGGGAGTTGATCTTCGCCGGTCTCTTCGGAGCCGGTCGGGGGATGGATGCCTATATCACGGCCTATCGTGCGCCCAATCTTCTCCGCGATCTCTTTGCTGAGGGCGCCCTCTCGGTCGCTTTCGTCACCGTCTTTTCCAAGATCGGGGTAGAGAAAAGTTTTGAAGCGGCTTGGGAGCTGGCCCGCAAGATGGCCACCTTGGTGCTCCTTTTTATGATCTTGGTTACGTTGCTGGGGATTTTTTTCGCCCCGGCTTTGATCGGTCTACTTGCTCCAGGTTTCGATGCGGAGAAGTCGGCTTTCGCCACCGAACTGACCCGGATCATGTTTCCTTTCATCCTCCTCGTATCTCTAGCGGCTCTCGCCATGGGGATGCTCAACTCCCGCAATGTTTTTGCCGTCCCCGCCCTAGCCTCCAGCTTTTATAATCTCGGTTCCATCTTTGGCGGGGTGACTATCGCGTGGTTGATTGATCCCCAATTTGGCCCGAGGGCCCTGA
>CAXMPH010000086.1:0-5768 GCA_964195055.1 uncultured Chthoniobacterales bacterium
GATGGCTCTCCCGGCTTTTGATGGGGCCCAATCTTTTGAAGGCGGTGCCGGTGGCGAAGCTCGGAGTAGTTCCCCTCTCGGGGAATCCGGTGTGGGACCCCCGCTTTTCCCAGTTTACATTCCGCCGCAAGCGACTCAGGTGATTTACAATTCCGACACCAACGTGCTTTGGGTCGTCGCCACCCGCAAGCAGCACAAATGGGTGGCAGACTATCTTCAGCGGGTCGATCAGCCGCAGGATTTGATTGCCATTGAGGTGAAGTTTTTCGAGACAAGGAAAAATCCCAAGCCCGAGTGGGATCCGCCGATGGTGATATTGGGAGACTTACCTACAACGCCCAAGCGGGTAACAGCCCTAATTTGTTGGGTGGTGGTGGTCCATTTCAATACAGCGGGGTCTCGCTGGATGCCCCCTACTCGGCCGTACTAAGTCTCGAGCAAGTTTCGGCAACCCTTCAGGCCTTCATGAGCGATAAGGATAGCTCCTTGGTCCAATACCCTCGGGTCTTAACCATAAATAACCGAGAGGTAGCCATCACCTCGGCGGAAAACACTCCGGTCAACGGAGGAACTGAATCCGTCTCCTCGGGATCATCCACTAGCACGCCAATCGGAACTCTGGAATACATTCCAGTGGGTACTCAAATTAATATCCTGCCCAAGTCGATCGGTAAAAACCAGATTGCCCTGACGGTGGCTATCACCATTTCCCAGATTGTTGACTTCGTTCAAATCGACTTAGGAACGGGATCGAATCCTTACCCAGTCACGACCCAAAGGGTTTACAACGCCTCACTTCAGGTGGATTCCGGATACACTCTCGCTGTGGGTGGCTTAGAAAAGGTCGCGGATCGCAATAGTTCCGGTGGTGTCCCCCTGCTCAAGGATATCCCCGGTCTGGGCTATTTCTTCAAAAACAAATCACGCGAGCGTGATAAGTCGAACCTGATCATTTTCATCACCCCTTTCTTAATCTCGGATCCGGCGACTACCCCGGGCATCTCGGAGAATCCTCGTGCGGTGATTCCGATTCGCCCAGGCGGTCCCCCCGCACCTCCGAAGTTTAGCTCGGGAGGGGGTCTTGTCGGGGGCATCGAGGCTATCCCGGCCGCTCTGGCCTGGGGTGACTTCCAGCTTCGTTATTACCGCCAGACCAATCTGGAAGGGCGTACCGATCGGGCTTCAGTCGCTGGTCTTCGCGCCGTGATCGAGTTGGCCCGCCAACTAGATGATTACTTGCAGGGTGAAATGATGGCGGGTGGCGGATATGCCTCCGCCCTTTTGACCGAACATGCCGCGCAGGCGGAAGACCTCTTGATTGAGCTTAATCGCAGTTTGGGGGTCTCCTTGGCCGATCGTCGGGAGGAATACTTGCCGTGAGAATTTTGATTCTGGCGCGAGTCCATGCTAGGTTAGATGAGGTATAGATATTTCGTTTTATGAGCATTGCCCTAGCCAACTCGAAGGCATTTTCCCTTGTCGAGTTGCTCGTCATCGTGGCCGTAGTGGGGTTGGTCGCGACCGTCTCCTTGCCCTTGATCAGCGGCATTCCCAACGCGGCCAAAAAAGAAAAACTCGAGCAGGATGTGGCGATTGTTAACAACGCCATCAACGCTTATTTGGCTTCGGGCGGCTCCGCCGATAATTTGACTGAAGCGGGCACGATTGGAGCCTTAAAACAAAGGGTGATTGGCAGCATGCCAGCGGAAATGATGGGGCCGCAGGGGCCTTTTCTCGATCCGACGGTGGTGACCAAGCCCACTGATTTTGGGTGGAGTGCTCTCTTTACCACCGATCCACGCCCCCGCTTTTATGTGGCTCAAAGCACCGCTGGGGTTGTCTTTGGTCAGGGACCGGCCATGGCCATCGGTGGGGTGGCTGCTCGGCCCGACGGAGAGCGTCCCTCGTGGCTTTGGGCCTATGGGACGGCGACAGCCCCAGAGGACGCGGCCGCCTTCGTTCCTCTAGCGGTCGACTCCGAGGGAGGTCCGACGATTACTCCGGTGGCTGGGGTAACTTTAGAATCTCCACTCATTTCCCCAGGAAGCTTAACAACAAGTATAGGGAGATTTCCCTTAGAAGTGGCCATGAGCAACCCCAATCCTGAAGGTAGCTCGAGGATTTATTATCGAGTGAATCTGGGAAATTATGTCCTCTTTGATGGCACCCCTTTCCAGGTCGATCCTGGAGCCTCTCTCTCGGCGGTGGCGGTTAGCCTCGATCCCAGTCGGTACTACAATAGTATCGTGGCGACGGAGATCTATGAGGTTGCCCCGCTGCAACTGGCCCTTACTATTATCGCTCCCATGGGGGTCTCCTATGCTCAGGCGGGGGGGATTATCGAGGGAGAGGACCAACTCTCGCCCATCGAGGCCACCATTGCTCTCTCCGATTCGATCAATCAACTTGGTTCGGGGCCAGACAACCTACTCGTCGACGAGGGGGGAGAGAATAAGTTCATTCCGCCGCCCTACCTGCAATCTGCCAATTTCCTCATTCGCTACACCACCGATGGAAGTGATCCCCTAGCCTCCGGGGCTCAAACTAGTCCAGATTTTTCAGGTTTTTTGTCCTCCCTTGCCATACCGCTCGGCTTGGATGTCTGGGGAACCAACCCTTCAATCACCATTCGTGCCGTTGCGGTGTCTTCGCGACCCGATTGGTTCACCAGTTCCCCGATTGTCTTCAGCACGGTGTCGGTGGCCAAGACCACCCTCGCCCCCCCCTTGGTTTCACCGACCAACCAAGTGGTCAGTTTTGCGGTCACCGTCCTCATGAGCAATCCGCCCTCGGGGCCCGCGGACATGTCGGTGCGTTACACGACAAACAATACCGCGCCTTCCTCCGTGAGCGGGCTGACCTACAACTCGCCCTTCTCTCTCTCATCATTCGGCATTCTCGAGGAGAAACCTGTGCGCGCGGTGACGGTTCCGCCGCCTGATTTGGTTACTTGGTTCGAGCAGAGCCCCGAGACCGTGCGCCTTTACACCGGCCCGGCTTTCGCCGGCTCCGGCATTCCCAGCGGCGCCCTCGTTGGATCGGCCACCCTCAACAGCACCTTCAACGGCAATATCACGGTGGCCTACCCGCCTAGCGGTGGGGTGGGCAACATCAGCTACAACCGGAATGCGGTCATCAACGGAAGTCTCTACGTGCCGGGGACGCCGAGGGTGGCGCAAAACTCCCCTTACGTTCCGCGGTGGACGCCCGCAAACGACGCCCAATTTGCCAATCGTATCTACGGCATTGTCGAGGGCCAAAGTGCCAGCCCCCGGGTAGTCGACCTGACCGGCCCGGCCATGCCGAGCAACTACGCTATAACCTTCAACAGCAATTCCGTGATCACGGGTAAGATCTTTCGCCGCATCGATCGCTACACCTTGACCCCATTCAACCTGGCCACCTTTCCCTCCAAGACTTCCTCGGCATCCCTCAGCTTGAGCGGTCCCGTCTCCGGTCCGCTCAGCGCCAGCAACGTGGCCAACGTCACCCTCAACACCAAGAGTGTCGGTTCGGTAGAGCTGCTCCCCGGCACCTACGGCAACATGACGGCCAACAACAACAGCAAATTCGTCCTCGGCAACGCCGCGGATCCCGAGACCCCGGTGGTCTATGACTTCGACAGCCTCACCCTCAACAGCGGCGGCGACGTGGTCATTGTCGGACGCGTCATTCTCAACATCCGCAATGCTTTCGCCCTGAGCAACGGCGCGGTCTTAGGCAATGTCGATCAACCGGATTGGTTGCAGATCAACGTATGGAGTTCGTCCTACGTCAACGTCGCTTCCGGCAGCAGCGTTTACGGGCGGATCTTCGCGCCCAGCGGCTCGATCGCTTTCAACAGGGGGAGCACCCTGAACGGCTCGGTTTCCGCCGACAGTTTGGACTTGAACAGCAGTTCTGTGGTCTTCTCCCTCTCCCCCGCCAACTCCTCTGGGCTGTGACGCGGTAACCACCCTGATGAACCATCTCCAACTCGATCCCGAATCTGCCGTCGGCCAGCGCTTTAAGGAGCTGAGCCAAGACGATAGAGTCAGTGACTTCTACCTGACCCCGAACGAGCCTCTCGCTTACAAACTGAACGGAGAATTGATCTACGATGGTTTGGTCTATCAGCGCGAGGTGCCAGAGCAACTCGATCCCGGATGCCATGACAGTGCTATCGACCTCCATGGCCGACGTTTTCGGGTGAGTCAAATGGTAACGAAAGGAAGACTCCGCTGGGTCCTCCGTCTTTTGCCCAATGTCATTCCTACCCCCGAGTCAATCAAAGTACCGGCATCCTCTCTCAAGGCATTTCTGGAGGCGAAGAATGGACTCTTTCTTATCTGCGGAGCCACCGGCAGTGGAAAATCTACGACGATTGCCTCGATGGTTTTGCATCGGGCGAAGCGCCGGCGTGAGCATATTATCTCTTTTGAGGATCCGATCGAATTTGTCTACCCAGACAATCTTCCCTCCCTCGTCTCCCAGCGTGAGATGGGTTCCGATGAACTGGATTTTGGTAATGCTCTGCGGGCGGCCCTCCGTCAGGCTCCTGATGTGATTATTATCGGCGAGATTCGTGATGGGGAGACTGCGGAGATTGCCCTGCAGGCTGCGGAGACAGGGCATGTCGTGGTGGCTACCCTGCACACCTCCTCAGCGGCCCAGACGGTCCAGCGCTTCCTCAAGCTCATCCCCAGTGAGCGCCTCGACAGTTCACAGGCTAGCTTGGCTGACTCCTTGCGCCTCATCTTGTGTCAGCGTTTGATGGTTGATGCTAAGCAGGGTAAGCGCTTTCCCATTCACGAGGTGCTCCTGCAATACGATGGGGTGGTCAATATTATCCGCCGTGGCGATTTCAAGAAACTCGATGCCGAGCTCGAAACGGGATTTCGAAGGGGAATGTACAATTTCGAGAAAAGTCAGGAGATCCGTGCGGACGAGGGGTTCACTAGCGCGACCAAGGTCACCACTTCCGGCTTCAGCCGGGAAGAGGTGGAGAGCTATCTCGCCCTGCAGCAGGAGGTGGATGTCTAAATGCTTCAGTACGTCAAAGCAGTGCTGAACTTTTCCGCCTTCCGGCCGGAACCGGATGACCCGGTTTTTTCCTGGAAAAGTCGGTTTAGTGGACGCAAGACGGCCCTGATCAACCTCGGACGCAACTCGTTTTCCTATACCCTTCTTGATGGTAGCGGGCAGATAGAAGAGGGGGAGACCAGGCAGGGAGACGCAAAAGAGTTGTTCGCTGAAATAGGACCAACCATTAAAAGCGAGACGGTGGAGGCTGCCTGCATGATTTCGCTCAATAGCCGTTTTGTTATCAGCATCGAGAGCAACCTTTCCCGAAAAAAAGGCTCTGAGGAAGCAATCAAGAGGGACCCGCGGAGCGTGCTCCACGCTAGGTTTGAGCGGGGTAAAGTCTATACGGTGACCCACAACCCCGAGACCAACTCCAGTCTTTTGCTGACCATAGACGATGAGAACATTAAAAAAACTCAGGCTCTGGCCAAGGCTGCGGGATTAAAAGTTGGGAGAATTTGCTGTGGAACCTATGTCTTGCTCCGCCATGCCCTGAGCCTGACCAACACGAAGAAGGGATCTGAGACATCCTTCAGTGCTCTCTATCTCATCTGCTGCCGCGGCTCGGTCTGTGCCCTGCTTCAGGAAAAAGACAACTGGGTGGAGTTGCGCTCTCGCCCAGATCTTTTTGAAGCCGAGGGAGACTTGGACCCCTTGATGGAGCTGCTGGCGCCCCTGGTTGAGCGTCTCGGTCCCGATCACCC
>CAXMPH010000087.1:0-5761 GCA_964195055.1 uncultured Chthoniobacterales bacterium
CTCCTTGAAGCTCTGAAGGAGCAATGACTAAGAGGATGGCGAGGCAGACTTGAAGGATTTGTCTCATGATGGGAGGTCGGGCCGCTGAACTAGGAAAAACCTTGCTTAAGGGAGTGGGACTAAAGGCAATTTATTGATCGACGAAAAATATTACTAAAAGCTACCGCCCCCCCGAGATCTGGCAATCCCCTCCTTTGGGGGAGAGGCTCACCTGCGAGAATGGAATGGTAAGCCCTGGCCTTGCTCCAAACCGTTTTAGCCCGAACCCGTGAGGACTTATTCGCTGGCGCCAATAACAAACTTGGCCAACTGCGGCAGATCCTTGATCAACACCTTGATGAGGTGAGCCGCGGCGAGGGTGGTGTCCCTCACCGAGCGTCTTCAACTCTTATTTTGCCAGTCGGTTATCAAGGTCTACGCTTGCGGCGCGACTCCGGGCCTCGGAGGCCAACTCCTTGCTCACAGGCGTCTTGCCCAAGGGGGCGAAGCACACACTAGCCAATTTAAAATGGGCTATCCCGAAGGGAATGCCGATGATGGTAATGCAGTAGCCGATTCCTGATATGGCGTGGTAAATAGCGAGCCACAGTCCCGCAAGGATGACCCAAAGAAAATTGACAAAACCGGTGCCGGTGATGCGGTTCTCCCCTAGGAGACGAATATCGATCAGCTCACGTCCAAAGGGGAACGCCGAGAATCCAGCAATCCGAAATGCTGCCAAGGCAAAGGGAATACCGACGATGGTGATTGCCATGAGCACCCCAAAAACGACCCAAAAAAGCCAAGCGACAATCCCCCCTCCAAAGACAAACCACAGAAGATTTCCAACCAATGCCATAGGCAACCGACTTTTCTTTATTTAGCTTGGTCCCGGAAGCATAAAAGCGTGGCAGGTGTCGCCGTGTTTATCCCTTGCCGCCAAAAACAAACTCGGCCGCCTGCTCTACGTCCTTGTCGCCACGCCCAGAAAGGTTGATCAGAATGATCTGATCTTTCGGCATCTGCGGCGCCTCCTTGATGACATAGGCAATGGCATGAGCACTTTCTAGGGCGGGGATGATCCCTTCCACCTTGGAGAGGGTCTGGAAGGCCTCGAGGGCTTCATCATCGGTAGCGTAGTCGTATTCTACCCGACCGGCATCTCGGAGAAAACTGTGCTCTGGGCCGACCGCCGCGTAGTCAAGTCCGGCCGAAACAGAATGGGTCGACTCGATCTGGCCATCCTCATCGGCAAGAAGAAAGGTTTTGCATCCTTGAAGAACTCCCAGCTTGCCACCTTGAAAGCGGGCGGCATGGCGTCCGGGGGTGATCCCCTCACCACCAGCCTCAACTCCGACCATCCGGACATCTTTGTCCTCCAAGAAGGGATAGAAAAGTCCGATAGCATTGCTGCCACCTCCGACGCAGGCCACGAGAAGGTCGGGCAGGCACTCTTCCCTCTCGAGGATTTGCGCTCGGGCCTCTTCACCGATAACGCGGTGAAAGTTCCGCACCATCATGGGATAGGGATGCGCCCCGTAAGCAGTGCCGAGGATGTAATGGGTGGAACGGACATTGGTCACCCAATCGCGCATGGCCTCGTTGACCGCCTCTTTCAAGGTGGCTTGCCCGGCCGTGACTGGCACAACTTTAGCCCCGAGAAACTTCATCCGCGTAACATTGAGGGACTGCCGTTTCATGTCCACTTCCCCCATGTAAACGACGCACTCCATCCCAAAACGCGCCGCCGCCGTAGCGGTGGCCACCCCATGCTGGCCCGCTCCGGTTTCCGCAATAACCCGTTTTTTCCCCATCCGCTTGGCCAAGAGGATCTGGCCCATGGCGTTGTTGATCTTGTGCGCGCCGGTGTGAAGCAGATCCTCGCGCTTGAGGTAAATCTTGGCTCCACCGAGCTGCTCGGTCAGACGCTCCGCTAGGTAAAGGGGAGTCGGACGGCCGACAAATTCGCGGAGAAGGGAGTCCAGATCGCGGCGGAATTCTGGGTCTTTTTGAGCAGACTCGTAGTGGACGGTCAACTCCTCCAAAGCCGTCATCAAGGTCTCAGGGACAAAGGTTCCCCCATAAGGGCCAAAATGGCCCCCTGCATCGGGTTGGGCGGTAATAGCAGCGTTAGGCATAAGTATTCAAATATGATCTTTGCGCAAGAATTTGGCAATGGCTCGGCGATGGGGCGAGGGGATAGGCACTCTGTCTAATTCTGATAGAGAAAACGCCTGCCGTGGTTCAGCGGACGCTGCTAGGGCTGCGCTTTTCTGTTCGTAAATCTCCAAGGTGACCCTTTCCCGGACAATGCTGTAGGTCAGCTGCCCCGCCAGTCGGTGGGGCGGCCTCTCCTCCAGTGGTGGTAACCTCCAAAGGCCGACCCAGCGCTTAGCCTGCGACTGCTGAAGGAGAACAGTTTGGCCATCACTAATCCAGGCGGCCTGCTCTGTCCTCGCCTTGATCGGGGGCAGGGCGGCCTTGACCGGCAACTCTGCCGGATTCTTGGCCAGACAAAATGATTTGACCGGGCAGAGCAGGCAGTCTGGGCGACCCGCCCGGCAGACCAAGGCTCCCAGCTCCATCAAAGCGGAAATAAATCCTCGCCCTCCCCGAACCGGGAGAAGGAACTCAAGCTCGGTCCGCACCTTGGCTAGGCCCTCCGCGGTGTCGACCCGGGCGGGAATATCAAAGAGCCTCGCCACCACTCGGATGATATTGGCATCGAGGACCGGCACTGCCTCATTGTAAGCAAAAGCCCGCACGGCCTGTGCCGTGTAGTCTCCCACTCCAGGTAAGGCACGTAAACCTTGGTAGTCTGTGGGAAAGTTTCCCCCCAAGGCCCCGGCTATATGGGCGGCTGCGGCATGGAGATTTCTAGCCCGTCGATAATATCCTAATCCCTGCCAGAGAGAAAGAACCTCAGATTCCTCTGCCGTGGCTAACTGGTGCACCGAAGGAAACCGCTCCATCCAACGTTGGTAATAAGGCACCACCGCGGCCACCGTGGTCTGCTGCAGCATGATCTCGCTGACCAAAATGGCGTAGGGGTCCTCGGTTCGCCGCCAAGGAAGATCTCGCCCATGACGCCGGAACCATGACCCGAGCGACTTGGTTAATTTTACCTTGTCCACGGACCCATCAGAGCAAAATTAGGCCACCGGCTGAAGCCCAACCTTCTCGACGATCACGGCCGAAGCGGGTAAATCCTTCAACTCAACCGATGCCGCCACTCCGCTCCCACACCGTTGCCTTGACCACCTCACAGGTAGAAGTCCTCCGTGGCATTCTCGAAGAGCAAGGGTTCAAATTTGAGGTAAGGCCTTACACCATCTACTTGGGGCAAAAACCTGGCTTGACCATTGCGGTGTACCAAAAGGGACCCAAGGCGGTGATCCAAGGTAAGGGATGCCAGGAATTCATCGAATTCACCCTTGAACCAAAAGTGTTAGGCGAGGCGCGACTGGGCTATGAGGAATTGCACCATCCGGAACGCTTTGCCCCCCATTTCGGCATCGATGAAAGCGGCAAAGGCGACTTCTTTGGTCCCCTCGTTATTGCCGGAGTCTACACCGACGAGACCAGCGCCCGCCACTTGCTCGAAGCCGGTATCCGCGACAGCAAGTCGATCGGTTCCGATGCTCAGATCCGCAAACTGGCCGAGGTGGTCCGGAGCACACCAGGCTTGATCAGCGAGACCGTGGTGGTCGCTCCCGAGCGCTACAACCCACTCTACGAGAAAATCGGCAATCTCAACCGCCTACTTGCTTGGGGTCACGCTCGGGTAATCGAGAATCTTTGCCAGGCAAAACCGGATTGCCCTTCGGCTCTAAGCGACCAGTTCGCCAACCCACTTGTCCTCCAACGCGCCTTGATGGAAAAAGGGAAAAAGATCGACCTCCGTCAGCAGACCAAAGCGGAGAGCGACTATGCCGTGGCGGCGGCGTCGATTCTCGCCCGGGAAAAATTTATCGATTGGCTGGCTGACACGGAAAATAAATGGGGAGCAAAATTTCCCAAGGGGGCTTCTGCAGCCGTGCTAGAAGCGGCACGCAGCCTAGTCCAGAAGCACGGAGAGGAAGCCCTCCGCAGCACCGCCAAACTCCACTTTAAAACAACCCAGCAAGCCTTGGCTTGATCAAATTTCGAACCGCCAATACGGGCAAGAGCATCACTTCTCTTCTTAGCTCTCGATCCGCTCCACCCCGCAAGGCATCCTTTATTCTGATGAAGCTCTTTTTCGTCTTCCTTGCCACAGTGATGAGCGCCCAAGCTCAACTATCGCCACTTGCCGAGACCTCATGGAGAGTTGCCGATTTGGCCGGAAAGGCCCCGCTGAGGGACCATCCGATCAGCATGATTTTTGATGCCAAGGGCCGCTTAACCGGAGAGGCATCGTGCAACCGATTTAGCGGCACCTTCACCGTTGAAGAAGACAGAATCACGGTGTCCCGAGTTCGGGTTACCCGGCGCGCCTGCCAAGAACCTGTCATGGCCCAAGAACGCCAGTTCCTCAACCTCTTGGAAGCTCTTACCACTTGGACGATAACGGACGAGAACGTCCTCGTCCTCCACGGGGCTACTGGAGAAATAAAAGCTACCCGAAGGGAAAAATCAGAGGACAGGTAAAGCGTAAGAAGAGCTTCTATGACAATGATTACGCTGGCCTGATCACCGGCAAGGATGCAAACTGTAGAGCTAATTGGTAGAGTTTAGCTCCCACTTCAAAAGACCCTTTTAACCGTGTATACGCAGAACGAAAAAGTCGAACCAATCAATGTCGCGGAGGAGATGTCACGCTCCTTTCTCGACTACTCCATGTCCGTCATCATCTCGCGCGCGCTGCCTGATGCGCGAGACGGACTCAAACCCGCTCAACGCCGGATCCTTTACGCGATGCACGATCTGCGACTCTTCCCGGGGAAGCAGCACATCAAGTGCGCCAAAATCTGTGGCGACACCAGCGGCAACTACCATCCGCACGGCGAGGCCGTTATTTACCCCACCCTTGTCCACATGGCGCAGTCATGGGCTGTCCGGGAGAAACTAGTTGATGGGCAGGGCAACTTCGGCTCGGTTGAGGGAGATCCCCCAGCTGCCATGCGTTACACCGAGGCACGTCTGACCCACCTTGGGGCAGCCCTCATGTCAGACATGGAAAAGTCCACGGTCGACTTCGTGGCCAACTACGATGAGCGCCTGACTGAACCGGTTGTCTTCCCCGCAGCTTTCCCCAATCTGCTGGTCAACGGAGGCACCGGCATCGCCGTCGGCATGGCCACCAACATGCCACCGCACAACTTGGGAGAGATCATTGACGCTATTTGTGCTCAGGTAGATCATCCTACGATCACCTTGGAAGAGCTGATGGAGCACGTCAAGGGGCCCGACTTTCCTACCGGTTGCCAGCTCTGCGGCGTTGGGGGAATCCGTCAGTATTTCGAAACTGGTCGTGGCTCGGTTAAAGTCCGAGGCAAAGCGGGAGTGGAAGAAATCAAAGGCAATCGCGAGCAGATCGTCATCACCGAGATTCCCTACAATGTCAACCGGGCCACCCTCGTCTCCCGTATCGCCGAGTTGGTCAACGCCAAGACGATGACTGACATCAGCGCCATCCGCGATGAGTCAGACGAAAACACTCGCGTTGTTATCGAACTCAAACGCGACGCCAATCCTCGGGTTGTCATCAACAACCTCTACAAGCACACCGCGCTAGAAAGCTCTTTCCCCATCACCATGCTGGCGATCGACCACGGTCGACCCAAGCTGCTTCCCCTCAAGG
>CAXMPH010000088.1:0-5706 GCA_964195055.1 uncultured Chthoniobacterales bacterium
GGTTAAAGAGGTAGATTCCCATGGAGGCTTGGTACCTCTGGGAATCAGCCGGCAAACCAAGCTCAGACAAAAGTGGGGGAGGGATGCGCAAGCTGTCGAGCAGGCTGGGATCGGTCGGCTTTTCGACAAAATGGGTGATGCGGCGATCGACGTCAGTCTGCATGATGCCGAATCCTTCAGCCGACTCGCGCTCTACCGGCAGGGTCGCGATGGTCAATTGTGCCTTGGAGGCGAGATGACTTTCCATCAACTCGCGGTAATCCATCTGGTAAAGTTGATCACCGCTAAGAATGAGGAAATATTCCCAGGGTTTCTCGAGGAAGTATTCCAGATTCTGCCGCACCGCATCGGCCGTCCCCTGGTACCAACCGGTACTCGTCGGAGTCTGTTGTGCCGCGAGAATCTCCACAAAACTTCCCGAGCTGAAAATGTCGAATTTGTAAGTTCCGCTAATGTGCTGATGCAGGGAAGTCGTGTTGAACTGGGTCAGGACGTAAATGTCGCGAACTCCTGCGTTTAAGCAATTGCTGATCGGGATATCGACCAAGCGGTATTTTCCTCCGAGGGGAACGGCTGGTTTGGCGCGGTCTTTGGTTAAGGGAAAAAGACGCTTGCCGGCTCCACCTCCCATGATCACCCCGAGGGTCTGGTGGAGGGCTCCGTTGACTTGAGTGATCTGCACTTCGGCCATTACCAATATTCAAATCGCCCAAATCGTATCCTTTGTCACGCCGCGAATGCTCCCGGCACGAGAATGCGCCCGAGAGCAGAGGGCTCTCTGTCTGGTTGCTAAGCAAAGCGGAACTAGATAGTTCTTTCAGACTTATGTGTGGAATCATTGCTTATGTTGGTCAGGCCGAAGCGGCCCCTATTCTTTTGGATGGTTTGCGGAGGCTAGAATACCGTGGTTATGATTCTTCTGGTATCGCGGTGGGGCACAATGGTGGCCTCGAAATCAGAAAATCAGTCGGACGAATCCAAGACCTTTTTCAACTTCTCGGGGAGGAGCCGGTTCAAGGTACTTGCGGTCTCAGCCACACCCGCTGGGCCACCCACGGGGCGGTTACCGAGGAAAACGCGCACCCGCACACCGATCAAAGTGGGCGGATCGTCCTAGTTCACAATGGGGTCATCGAGAACTACCAGCAACTGCGCCAAGAGCTCGAATTGGAGGGTCACACTTTTCATTCCGAGACTGATACCGAAGTGTTGGCTCATCTTATCGGAAAATTCATGGCCCAACTAGGGCAGCCTTCACCCGATCATCTGGTCGAAGCCATCCGCCAAGCTTTGCGGGATGTCCACGGCACCTATGGCATCGCCGTTTTGCACCAAGATATACCCGACTTTCTCATTGGCGCTCGCCGAGGAAGTCCCCTCGTCCTCGGAATTGGCAGCGGGGAAAATTTTCTCGCCAGCGATGTGTCTGCTATCGTTAACCACACCCGTGACGTTGTCTATTTGAAGGATTTCGAGATTGTCCTCCTCCGTCCTGAGGGCTTCGAAATCCAGTCTTTGGCAGGCCACGGACAGAAGTACGAGATCAGTACTGTCGATTTTCAGGCGGAGGATGCCTCCAAGGGCGATTACCCGCACTTCAT
Organism: uncultured Chthoniobacterales bacterium; assembly: GCA_964195055.1. Lineage (GTDB taxonomy): Bacteria > Verrucomicrobiota > Verrucomicrobiia > Chthoniobacterales > JACTMZ01 > JACTMZ01. The sequence continues at coordinate 1,602 of CAXMPH010000088.1, forward strand.
GCTCAAAGAAATTTACGAGCAGGCTTCTACGATCCGAGATGCCCTGCGCGGTCGACTCAACCTTGAAGAAGCCACTGCCAAACTGGGGGGGCTCAACATGACTCCGACTCAGTTGCGAGAGGTCGAGCGGGTCGTTCTCATCGGCTGCGGCACGGCCTACCATGCGGCCTTGGCCGGCGAGTATCTCTTGGAGAGTCTTGCTTCCATGCCGACCGAGGTTGAGGTGGCCAGCGAGTTCCGCTACCGCAACACCCCCATGGATAAATACACCCTGACTTTCGTCCTGAGTCAGAGTGGCGAGACGGCCGACACCTTGGCCGCCCTGCGCGAGAGCCAGCGTAAGGGGCATCGCACCCTCGGTATTTGCAATAACGTGGCCAGTACCATTGCCCGCGATAGCGACGGTGGTGTCTACATGCACGCTGGGCCGGAAATTGGCGTAGCGGCAACCAAGTCCTTCACCTCGCAGGTCTCTATCCTCACCCTGCTTTCTCTTCTCTTGGGTCGCATCCGCAATCTTTCCACCGCCGATGGCCTGCGCATCATTGAGCAACTGGAGCAACTGCCGGACAAAGTGGCCCGCGTTCTCGAGATGAACCCCCATCTGCCGGCCATGGCAGAAAAATACGCCAACGCTCCAGGGATGCTTTTCATGGGACGACAGTACCAGTATCCGGTGGCGCTAGAGGCAGCGCTTAAGCTCAAGGAGATTAGCTACATGTTCTGTTCGGGCTATCCCAGTGCTGAGCTCAAGCATGGAGTTATTGCCCTGATTAATTCAGATCTTCCCTCCGTTTTCATCGCTCCCGACGACGCTCTCTTTGCCAAGAATGCCAGCAATATTCAGGAAGTTCTTGCTCGCAAAGGACCTGTCATCGGCGTGGGCACCGAGGGGCACACCGCGCTGGAAACGATCACGGACGATACCCTTTGGGTGCCCGATGCTCCGGACTGGTTGATGCCTGTTCTCACGGTCATTCCCCTGCAATTGCTCTCTTACCACATTGCGGTGGCGCGGGGGTGCGATGTGGACAAGCCTCGCAACTTGGCCAAAAGCGTGACCGTGGAATAGAGACTCCGCCACCTTCTTGGGCGGGTGAGCAGACGGAAGAGGCCGCTTTGTTAAAAATCTCCTATTTGGTCTGCTCTATCCGATGTACTTCCCGCTGGGCGCAGCCCAGCAAATCTGCCGCTTTCTCGGGGTGGGTGGCGTAGAGATTATGACGTTCTCCGGGGTCCTCGCCCAAGTGGTAGAGCTCGGGTGTGAAATCTTTATCCAGATAATTCTTGGCCTCTGCTGGTTCGACAAAATCTGTCACCGGACGGGAAAAAATCAATTTCCACTGCTCCATTCGAATGGCGGAGGCGATTCCATCGAAGGAGCAGTAGAGGAAAGAGGGGTGCGGTGACATGGCCTCACCGCGAAGTAGAGGAAGAAGGTTTTCCCCATCTAGGTCTTGCTCAGGAGATGCCCCTGCGAGGGCGGCGATGGTAGGGAGGAGATCCAAGGTAGCCGTTACTTCCTCGCAAACCGATCCGGCTGGAATAAGGTCCGGCAAGCGCATGATACAGGGGACGCGCATCCCCCCCTCAAAGACAGTTCCTTTGCCACTACGTAGGGGAGCGGCTCGGCCAGCGTTCTCTCCGTGGATAATCCACGGCCCATTGTCAGAGGTAAAAATAACCAGTGTGTTCTTGGCCAGACCTTGCTGTTCCAAGGTGTTCAGAATTTGGCCGACCGCCGCATCAATCTCCTCGATGGTATCTCCGTACAACCCAGCCTCGCTCCGTCCTTGGAATGCGGCAGAGGCATAGAGCGGAATATGTGGCATGGAGGGAGCGAGATAGAGGAAGAAGGGTTTGTTCCTATTCTTCTCGATAAACGAGACTGCTTCGGCGGCAAAGCGTTGGGTCAGGGTTGACTGATCTGCCGGGTATTCAATGATCTTTCCGTTGCGCAAAAGTGGTACGAGGTTGAGGTAGGCTTGCTTGACTTCATCCCAGTTTAGTTTCCCGTTTTCACGGATTCGCTCGATCAATTCTGGGGTCATCCCTTCCCTGAGGAGGATGTCATCGTCTTGGGGAAGTTCAGGGGCTAGCCACATGTCATTGCGGTAGGGAAGGCCATAAAAGTAATCAAACCCCTGAGCGTTGGGGAGAAAGCGTGGAAGGTGTCCAAGGTGCCACTTGCCGATACAGGCGGTCTGGTAGTTTTTTGCTTTCAGTAGTTCGGCAAGGGTTTGCTCTTGGGAGGGGAGTCCCCGATCACCAGAATTGGGAAAGAGGACTCCGCTAGCCATGCCCATTCGCACCGGATAGCGACCGGTCAAAAGAGCCGCTCGCGAGGAGGTACAGACCGAAGAGGCGACATAAAAGTTGGTAAAGCGCATGCCTTCGGTTGCCAATTGATCCAGATTTGGGGTGCGAATATCCGGTGATCCGTAGCATCCAAGGTCCTGATAGCCTTGGTCATCCGTAAAAATGAGGACAATGTTGGGAGGACGGTCCAGTGGGGGAGTTTCCTGTGGGGGCTCAGCCACGGCTGGCCCAAGAGGGAGGAGCCAGAGTAAGGCCAAATATCTCGGTAACCTCATGACAGGACTCTATGGATAATAGTCTCCTGAAAATTGTCAAAAAAATGAAGCTGCCACCAAGTCAGGCCACTCCGGCCGGGAAAACTTGGGGGGTCTGGTTAGACCGGAGTCCTTCTGATCCGTCCATCCCGATCAATGGGTACGGGGGCGTTTCTCTTTGGGGGTTTTGGGGAGCTCCTTAACCATTGTCGTGATTATTAAGACAAGTCGGCTCTGAAAGAGAAAAGTCTTAGGGGCAGCACCCCTTATGGTCAGATCTTGGCGAGGAGATCGTTGAAAGTTCCGCTGGGGCGGAGGGCGGCGGAGGCCTTGGCATCATCCGGCCGGTAGTAACCTCCGATTTCAGTGGGGTGGCCTTGGACACTGGTTAGCTCCGCCACAATCTTCTCCTCGTTCTCGGTGAGATCTTTGGCCAGGGGGGTGAATATCTCGCTCAATTCCGCATCCTTTTCCTGCGCGGCCAGCGCCTGGGCCCAGTAGAGAGCGAGGTAAAAATGGCTTCCCCGATTGTCCAGTCCACCCAACTTGCGAGAGGGGCCTTTATTGTTTTGGAGTAGTTGGCCGGTGGCGTCATCGAGAGTTTTGGCGAGGACCTTCGCCTTGGCGTGGTTGTGGGTGTCACCGAGGTGCTCCAGTGAGGCGGCAAGGGCGAAGAACTCGCCCAGCGAATCCCAGCGCAGGTAATTTTCGGCAAGGAACTGCTGTACGTGCTTGGGGGCCGATCCTCCGGCGCCGGTCTCGAAGAGTCCACCACCGTTCATCAGGGGGACGACGGAGAGCATCTTGGCGCTGGTGCCAACCTCGAGGATGGGGAAAAGGTCGGTTAGATAGTCGCGCAAGACATTGCCGGTGACCGAAATGGTGTCTTGCCCCTGAGCGATCCGCTCGAGGCTAAATTGACAAGCCTCGGCTGGCGGCATGATGCGGATATCTAAGTCGTTGGTCTCCTCTTCGCCCAAATATTTTTCTACCTTGGCGAGGAGTTCCTTATCGTGGGCTCTGGCCCGGTCGAGCCAAAAAATGGCAGGCGCCCCAGTCGCCCGAGCCCGCCGGACTGCCAGTTTGACCCAGTCGCTTATGGCGGCATCTTTGGTCTGGCAGGCTCGCCAGATATCTCCTGATTCGACCTGATGTTCGGTCAGAACCTTACCCTCGGCATCGACCACGCGCATCATTCCGTTCTCTGGGATTTCAAAGGTTTTGTCGTGGGAGCCGTACTCTTCCGCTTTCTGTGCCATCAGCCCGACATTGGGAACCGAGCCCATGGTTTGGGGATCGAGGGCGCCGTGTTTTTGGCAAAATTCGATAACCGCTTGATAGACTGCGGCATAGGAGCTATCGGGGATAACCGCGAGGGTATCCTCGGTCCCACCCTGAGCATTCCACATTTTGCCCCCCTCTCGGATCATTGCTGGCATGGAGGCATCAATGATGATGTCACTTGGTACGTGGAGATTGGTGATGCCCTTGTCGGAGTTGACCATGGCGAGAGAGGGGCGAGCCGCGAGGGC
>CAXMPH010000089.1:0-3157 GCA_964195055.1 uncultured Chthoniobacterales bacterium
GTGGAGAAATTACCACTTTGGGCCGGGGTGGGTCGGATCTGACGGCGATTGCTTTGGCGGCCGCCCTCTCAGCTAACAAGTGTGAGATTTGTACCGATGTTGACGGAGTCTTTACCTGCGACCCTCGTATCGTTCCTGATGCCCGCAAGCTGGACAGTCTCAGCTATGAGGAGATGCTGGAGATGGCTTCCTCCGGATCTAAAATCATGCAGTCAAGGTCGGTCGAGTTTGCCAATAAATTCAATGTCCTCTTTGAGGTACGTAGCAGTTTTAACCAAAATAAAGGAACTATGGTGAAAGCAGAAGATTCAGGTATGGAAGACGCGGTTATCCGTGGGGTCAGCGTCGAGCGCAACCAAGCAAAAGTTACCATTGAGGGTGTGCCCGATAAGACGGGAATGGCGGCTAAAATTTTCAACGCCCTCGCCGCTGCCCAGATCATCGTCGATGTCATTGTCCAGACCGCCCCGCATGAGGGCCGTACCGATATTTCTTTCACGACCAACATGGAGCAACTTGAAAAAGCTGTTCCAGTGCTGGAGGCTGTGGTGAGGGATATAGGAGCGCGCGGGGTGACCCAGGCAGCCGGAGTGGCCAAGCTAAGCGTGGTCGGTATTGGGATGCGGACGCATTCCGGGGTAGCGGCCAAGCTCTTTGACCTGCTAGCTCGAGGAGGATTCAGTATCCAGATGATTTCGACTTCAGAGATTAAGATTGCAGTCATTCTTCAAGGGGACCGCATCGATGACGCCGCCCGCTGCGTCCACTCCGGCTTCGGCCTCCAAGCTTAGGCGTTGGAGAGAGGTGTTCCCTCGGTTTCATGAAAAAGAAAATTCGTTGGGGTATTCTTGCTACGGGCAAGATCGCTCGAAAGTTTGCCTCCGACTTGCGGCTTCTCGACGGTTCCCTCATCACTGCGGTGGGTTCTCGGAAGAAGGAAAGTGCGGAGATCTTCGGGGCGGAGTTTGGTATTTCACAATGTCATGATAGTTACGAGGCACTAGCAGCTGACCCCGATGTCGATGTCGTCTACATTGCCACCCCCCACGCCATCCATGGCGCCAACGCCCTCCTCTGTCTTCGAAATGGAAAAGCAGTGCTTTGTGAAAAAGCTTTCACTTTAAATGCCAAGGAGGGATGCGAGGTGGTAACCGAGGCCCGAGCTCGGGGTCTTTTTCTCATGGAGGCGATGTGGACACGTTTCTTGCCGCTCGTCCTTAAATTGAGAGAGATGGTCCGAGAGGGGCTCATTGGCGAAGTTTGCTCGGTCACCGCTGGATTTGGTTTTCCTGCCACTTTTAACCCAAGGCATCGGCTCTTTGATCCGGCTTTGGGGGGAGGGGCTCTCCTTGACCTAGGGATCTACCCGCTTTCTTTGGCCTTCTTTTTATTGGGTCCCCCGGAGGAGGTCAGGGGATTCGCTCGACTCACTCCTAGCGGAGTCGATGGGCAGTCTTCCATGATGCTGCGCCACCAAGGAGGAGCGGTTTCGCTGCTGCAGGCTTCGCTCTGCCACGACATTTCTGATCAAGCTTGGATCAATGGAACCAAAGGAAAAATTTGTCTTCATGGGCCTTGGTGGGCCGCTCAGGCGCTGACGTTGGAGCAGACGGGTCGAGCTCCCAAAAGGGTCAAGCTGCCTTTCACTGGGTCTGGCTATTTTCATGAGGCCGAGGAGGTACAACATTGTTTGGAGAGAGGTCAGACGGAGAGCCTGATCATGCCACTGGACGAAACGTTAGCCTTGATGGAGACGATGGATCGGTTGCGGGCAGTCTGGGGAGTAGATTATCCCATGCCTTAGTTAAGCCATCGCCGTTGGGGTACCCACTAAGTCGGTTGAGTTGGGGAAAAGCCTTCGAAGCAGTGGCCATGGAGAGGGCTCCCTCGGGGGGGATTCCTTATTGCGGTGTCCCCCTCTGTTCCTTAAGTTCGCACTTGTATGCCTACTTTTGCTCACCTCTTTTTTGCAAGTCTTCTTTTGCTCGGTGGATGCGCCACTAAATATCAAGGATCTGATCTGAGTGGAACTTGGGTGGGAGAAACACACGTGATCAACTCCAGAGGCACTTCTTTTGTAGCGAAGACGCTTACCCTCGAAGTTAATCAAGAGAACCTGATCCGTGGTACCTCAGACTGGAAAAAAATTCTGGGTAATGGAGGACACAGAGGACTGCGCCCGGTCACCTCGGCCTCCGAAGATGTCATCGGAGTATTCGATCAACAACAGGGTAAGTTTTATCTGATGGAAATGGAAGAGAGTGGATTTCGGGTAGGAAGATTCGTTTCGCCCACGGAGATTCATGTTTTCGGGGTCCAGTCGGGAAGCAATCCAGTGGCCTCGTTTATGGAACTTAATAAAGTCCTAGACTAAAGGAGATTATCTCCGCTCTCTCTCCAACGCTGGCTGGATAGCAAGAGGTTGCCCTTGATTTTATGGCAAAGAAAAGGTTCCGGCCTCTTTGGTGGAGCTAAACCTTGGCTGGCTTTTGCTCTACTGAAAATGGCAATGAAGTCCCCCCTTCTCCCAGCTTGGCTAAGCTGAGTCCCTCGAAGAGAGGGACTGCGCTGGCCATTTCTTTGAAAACACCTTCGATGCTTGGAGGCACCTCGGCACCGAGGGCGCCGAGAAGGTCGGAAAGGATTTCCACATCATCGCGGGACTGACCGGGAGGTTGGGTGGCTCGGCTTAGCCGTTGCATGCGCCCCTTTTCATTGATCATTGATCCGCGCTTTTCGGAGAATCCGCTGCCCGGAAGAACGGCCGTAGCCGCTTTGGTTCCGGAATTTGGCAGAATGTCTAGGCAAACAAGAAGGTCGAGATTTTCTAGGTCTGCCTCGCTGAGGCCGAGATGCTTGGGATCCTCTCCCAGACAGATGAGAGCCTTGGCCTGGCCGTCGAGAATGGCCGCTCCGATATGGCGGAGTTTCGCCCCTGGTTCCTCTGTTATTCCCAATAGTTTTGCCCCGTGGGTGTTGGGGTTTCCGTCCTCACTCACGAGGATGCCATCCGCTTCTTGCTGGCGTGGCACGACATCGTGAAGGGTGATTCCAAGGTGTTGGCAGAGCCGGCTAGTCAGCCAGAGTTCCTCGTTGGTCATGCGAGCGGAGGCGAGTAGGGCTATTTTCCCTTGGGGTAGGGCGGCCAGTCTTCCGG
>CAXMPH010000089.1:3167-5698 GCA_964195055.1 uncultured Chthoniobacterales bacterium
GATTTCTGCAGCTGATTCTTTTCGCGTAGGGCTGGGGCGGTCAGTCGATCCTCGCGGTAGAGATATCCGTAGTTGAGGCGTCCGTGGTCGCACATCCAATAGGAATTGACTTCGTCGTTTTGGCGGGGCGTCTGCCGGATGATTTCGTTTTCGCGGGCTCCAATGATGGTGTTGCAACCGGTGCTGCAGGAGGTACAGATGCTTTTGGTCTCACGGAGAAACCAGACACGCATTTTAAAGCGAAAGTCTTTGCTGGTGAGGGCGCCCACGGGGCAAATGTCTACGGTGTTGAGGGAATAATTGCTGTCGAGGCGTTCACCGGGATGAACGGTCAGGGTGGTGTGGCTTCCACGATCGACGAAGCCTAGAACATCGTCGTGGGCCACCTCATCCATGAAGCGAACGCACCGCGAGCAGAGGATGCAGCGCTCATCATCGAGGACAATGTGCTTACCGATATCCTGCTGCTTGGGCTTTTTCACCTTCTCCTCGAGAAAGTTTGACCCACCATTACCGAATTCGACGGCAAACTCCTGCAGGCGACACTCGCCAGCTTTGTCACAAATAGGGCAGTCGAGAGGGTGGTTGATCAGAAGAAACTCCATCACTCCCTTGCGGCAGTCTTCCACGAGGGGTGAGTTAGTTCGGACCGCCATGCCCTCGGAAATTGTCAGGGCACAGGAGATTTGCGGCTTGGGTGACCAGTTGATCTCAGGATGTCCATCGGCCCCGATAATGGGTTTGCGTTCGGCGTCCATTTTGGGGCCTCCCAACTCAATCAAGCACATCCGGCAATTGCCTGGGGAGGTCAGAGCGGGATGGTAGCAGTAGTGGGGGATGGAATTCCCATCCTGCATGCAGGCCTCGATGAGGCGAGTGCCTTTGGGAAATTGGCGCCATTCGCCGTTGACCTGAACATTGATCATGGTGGTACCGTTCGCGCTCATAAGTTTCGAAAAATCTTGGTTATCATGGATGGATTTGGTCAGGGGGAAAAGATCAAAGGTCCGAAAAGGAGACAACCATGGCTTGGCTTGATCTTGAGGGCTCGCGGCAAGGCCATTGTGGGCGATTTACTCGAGCCCGCTTGCCACTTGTGGGATGGCCTCGCGGAGACGTCGCAGGGCAGAGCGACCGAGTTCGACCGGCTTCTCCAGACTCTCGAGAAAAAGTCTAGCTCCGCGGGTGGGGCTAACCTCAACGGAATTGACCCGACTGATGTTGACCATTACCGACCTATCGAGTCGGACAAAGGGAGGATTGGGGAGCGAGCGCTCGTAGATGCCGAGGGTCTGGCAAATAAGCATTGGTACCTCGCCGGCAAGGCTGACCCGGGTAAAATCTCCTTCGGCCTGGAGGAGGAGAACGTCTTCAAGTCTGGCTACGACAGTCCGCTCCGGGGTGCGCAGACAAATGCGATCGCTCTCCCCGTAGGCAGGTTCCGAGGTGTTTTTTGTGGTTGCTCCCCGCAGCCTCGCTACCGCTTGGGCGAGACGCTTTGGACGAACCGGCTTGAGGATGTAATCAACCGCATCGATTTCGAAGGCACGTACGGCATATTCTGAGTGGGCAGTAACGAAAACTACCGGAGGCGGGGACTCGATGTTTTTGAGCAAGCTAAAGCCGTTGCTCTGCGGCATGCGGACGTCAAGAAAGAGACCGTCCGGCTGCAGAGCCTCAATGGCGTCGAGAGCCTGCTTGACGCTTTCAGCCTCCCCGCAAACCTCGATATCACCCAAGGCGGAGAGTTGCTCTCGAAGGCCTTGTCGGGCCAAGGCTTCATCGTCGATGAGGATTACGCGGAGCATGGGATTCCCGATAGTCTCAAGGTTGCCACGACATGGCCATCCTGCTCTGCCAAGATAAATTGATGCCGTCTCGGATAGTGCAAATCAAGACGTCGCTCCAAGGTCTCCAGACCGAGGCCTTGGTGAGAGGGGTCGGAGGGGAGAAGGTGCCCGGTGTTACTAACCACGATCTCGAGAAGGCGGTTTTGCAGACCTGCGACGATACTGATCTCCAGACGAGTCGGCGCCTCCTCCATGCCATGCTTAACCGCATTTTCCACCAGTGCCTGAAGTAAAAAACTGGGGATGAGCTGCATCCGGGCAGAGTCGGTCGCCTCAATCTTGTAGCTTAGTCTCTCGCCGAAACGGGCGCGTTCGATTTTTAGGTAGGCCTCCATGGCGTCGATCTCGGCGGTGAGGCGCGAAATTGGCTGCTTGCGGTGATCCAGAGAATAGCGCAGGTAGTCGGATAGCTCACCGACCATCTCGGTGGCGGCTCGGGGATGCGGGTGGATTTCCGCGGCGATGCCGTTGAGAGAATTGAAGAGAAAATGTGGGTCGAGTTGGGCTCGGAGCATCTGTAATTCCATTCGCTGCGCTTCGCGCTGAGCTTCCTTGCGTCGCGATTTTTCGCGCGACCAGTCAGTTTCGGCCCACAGCCAATAAAAGCCCAGACTCCAGACCATGAAGGCACCCCACATGAAAATGAGTCGGATGACGGTGTGAACAAAGAAACCGATCAGC
>CAXMPH010000090.1:0-4014 GCA_964195055.1 uncultured Chthoniobacterales bacterium
CGAGGAGTTGAAGGAGAAACTCTGGCCTGTGGCACGGGAGTGGTAGCCTGTGCTTTAACTTGGGCAGCCGTTACTGGGGCAGCCTCACCGATCCGCGTTCTCGTCCAAGGAGGCGACACCCTCAAGGTGGCATTTGCTTCCACTGCTGAGGGCTTTCGTGAGGTGATTCTGACTGGCCCCGCCGATTTTGTCTTTGAAGGCGAGATCACAGTGTAGTTGACTCGACCCATGTTCGCTGGCACCCACACCGCACTCGTCACCCCATTCCGCCAAGGAAAAGTTGATTATGAGGGCTTCCGCCAACTCATCGAAGACCAGATCACCGGTGGAGTAGACGGGATTGTTCCCGTGGGCACCACCGGAGAGTCTCCCACCCTCTCTCACCAAGAGCACCGCGAGGTCATCGGGGCCGCCGTGGAAGTAGCGGCGGGGCGAATCAAAGTGGTCGGCGGCACCGGATCAAACTCGACGGACGAGGCCATAGCCCTGACCCAAGACGCGGAAAAAGTCGGAGCCGACGGGGCCCTCGTAGTGGCCCCTTACTACAACAAGCCCTCCCCAGAGGGTCTCTACCAGCACTTCCTCGCCATCGCTCAGTCGACCAAATTGCCGATCATTCTCTACAGCATCCCCGGACGATGCGGGGTTGAGATTGGCACTTCGGTAGTCGCTCGACTGGCGCAAGACTGCCCAAACATCGTCGCGATCAAGGAGGCGGGTGGAAGTGTCGAGCGGGTCAGCCAACTCCGCCAAGTAGTGCCTGAAACTTTTGAAATCATCTCGGGAGACGACTCCCTCACCCTGCCCTTTATCGCGGTCGGAGCGGTCGGGGTGATCAGCGTGGCCTCCAATGTCGCCCCCGCTCTGGTTAGCCAGCTTGTCCGGATGGCAAGAGAAGGGCGCCTCAACGAGGCCGAGCATCTTCATCGTCGCCTCTATCCGCTTTTCAAAAACCTCTTCATCGAGAGCAATCCCTCTCCCGCCAAATACGCCCTTTTCCTCACCCAAGGTCTCAGTCCCGATGTTCGCCTTCCTCTCGTAGAAATGTCAGGAGATCACCCAGAACTGATCCGGCAGACCTTAGCTGAGCTCGATCTTCTTTCATGAGCCAGCCACTCCGCCTCGGCATCCATGGGGCCAAAGGCCGCATGGGCCAAGCCCTTATTCGCTGCGCCGCAGAAGATGCCGGTCTTGCCATCACCGCCCAGACCGACACCGGCGACGATTTTGCGGCCACTCTCCCCGGCTGTGATGCCATCATCGACTTTTCCGCTACCCAAGTAACCACCGCGGTGGCCAAGCTCTGTGCCGCAGAGGGTAAGGTGCTCGTTATTGGAACCACCGGTCACGATTTGTCCGAGCGCGCCCAGATCAACGAGGCGGCAGAGCGCATCCCCCTTGTCTTTTCCCCCAACTACAGTGTCGGGGTCAACACCCTCTTCTGGCTGACTCGCCGAGCCGCGGAAATCCTTGGCTCGGACTTTGACTTGGAAGTGGTGGAAATGCATCACCGACTGAAGAAAGATGCTCCCTCCGGTACGGCACGGCATCTTGGGGAAATTCTCGCGGAGGTACGGGCACTAGACTACGAAGAGGCGACACGACATGGCCGGGTCGGTCTGGTCGGCCAACGCCGCCAGGAGGAAATTGGGGTCCACGCCATCCGTGGAGGAGACGTAGTGGGTGACCACACTGTCATCTACGCCGCTTTGGGCGAGCGACTCGAACTGACTCACAAGGCCTCTAGTCGCGACACCTTCGCCCTCGGGGCCCTCCGCGCCGCTAAGTGGGCCAGCACGCAGCCCGCTGGTCTCTACGATATGCAGGATGTGCTCGGGTTAAAGTAAGGCATCAGCCACTCCGATTGCCCGAGACTGGGGGGACTCCTTCCGAGGCGATTCGCTGGAATATCTTTTGCAAAAGCTCGACCCCTTGGGCGATCGATGGCGCCGGTCGTGCAAAATAACGATCCGCATCAACCGCCACGACAGGACAGTCGACCTTGACCTTGGTCGATTCGAGCCGTGATCTTTCCTCATCAAAACCGCAGGGAGCCACGATAACAACGTCCGGGCGGGCGTGGGCAACCGCCTCCCAGGTGGTCCGAACCGAAAGCGCTCCGACTCGGCCGAGGACCTCCTCGCCTCCCGCCGCCTCTACCATCTCTGGAATCCAATGCCCACTGGCGAAAGGTGGATCTATCCATTCTGCCAGAAAAACCCGCAAGCGGGGCAACCCCCGCACGGAGGCACGCACCCTTTCGATCCGCTCCAGCATAGCACCGGCCACCTCACCGCCTCGCTGCCTCACTCCCAAGGTCTCGGCCAAGTCACGGACAACCTGAGCCACCTCCGCAATGGTGCGAGGGCCGAGAGAAACGACCTGTGCCCCCACTTGGGAAAGGTCATCACCCGAGACGGCGCAGACCCGGCAAAGATCTTGGGTAATAATCACATCCGGACGAAGTTGCTCTAGAAGCTTTGCCTCGAGGGCATAAAGTGGAGTCCCCCTTTGGGCGGCGCCCCGGACGGCTTCGTCGATGCCTCCGCTAGATAAGAGTGAAGTGTCGATCAGGCTGGAGGAGACGACCGGAAGCGCCTCGACCTCGGGCGGCCACCGGCACTGGTGAGACCTCCCAACAAGGCAACCGGCCAAACCAAGGTCGGCCACTATCTCCGTGGCCGCTGGCAATAAAGAAACAATCCGCATCGTGGTCAGAGGAGGACTTGGTAAGGAGCACCAAGTCCAGCAAGGTCAGTCCGCTTTCGCATCTGGATCGTTATCATCCCCTGAGTCAGAGTCCTGCGCCAGAGTCGGTCGGCTCTCCATCCACCGAGCAATCCAGATACAGGCCTCGTAGAGGAAGACCATCGGTGCGCCCATGAGGAGGAGGGTGAAAATATCCGCGGTCGGCGTGATCACCGCCGCCAGAATAAAGACAACGACAATGGCGTAGGGGCGGGTGGCTTGCATCTGCCGGTATTCCAGCAGGCCTACCTTGACCAGAGCCAGAACGACTACGGGAAGCTCGAAAGCGAGTCCAAAGGCCAAGACAAATTGGGTGGTAAAACTATAGTACTCCCCCACCGTCCACATCGGACGCCACTGCATCGCCTGAGCGTCTTGGAAGAAAAATTCCAAGGTGGCGGGGAGGACAATGAAAAAAGCGAAAGCGGCACCACCAAGAAACAGCCCAAACCCAACCACCGAGGCGAGGAGGACGACCCGCCGCTCTTTGCCTTTCAAGGCCGGGAGAATAAAGCTAGCGAGGAAGTAGAGAAGAGCGGGGAAAGAAATGACCAAGCCCGAATAAAAAGCCAGCTTGAGTGAGATGGTCATCGAGTCGGCCACCCCGAGGGACTGCAAGTTATCTATCCTCGATGGATCGACTGCCAGCAGAGGAGCCTGGATGAAGGCAGAGAGCACTGTACGGAAAGCAAAGCCAAGAAACATACAAATACCTAGGGCTAGGGCCATCTTGACCACCATGCCACGGAGGTCCTCCACATGCTCGAGGAAGGGTTTGGGAGCGTCTCGCCCATCGCGGAACTTGAGAAACTTTTGCAAGCTCATGGAAGCCATCCTCCCGCAACCAAGCGCGCATAGAGCGTCAGGGTGTTAGCATCCTCGATCACCCTATTCTTTATCATGTCCCTAAGCTCGGCCGGGGAAAATGACTTCACCTCGAGGATTCGCTCGTCCTCGTCATGGGCGGCCCTTGCCGGAATCCATTCGACCTCAGTGGCGAGAAATTGGTGGGTCTGTTCATCGGTGAAGCCGGGCGAAGTAAAAAATTTTCCAAGGTACTCCAACTGCCCCGTTATGGTGCAGCCCGCCTCCTCCACCAATTCACGGCGGGCCGAGTGGGCAATGGCATCCTCAGAAGGCTCTCCTTCGACTTGACCAGCGGGAAACTGCCAGAAGTCTCGGCGCGCCGGCACCCTCTCCTCCCGAATCAAAACAAAGGATCCATCCGCTAATCGAGGGGCCACCACCACCCCCACTTTACGGATG
>CAXMPH010000090.1:4024-5689 GCA_964195055.1 uncultured Chthoniobacterales bacterium
AGTCGAAGGAGTACGGACAATTTCCCGGACCACCCTCAGATGGGGAGATTGCAGAAGAACCTCCTCGTCTAAAACTTCCCATGAGGGATTCATGACTTGACCGCGGAACTCAGCCGGCTCTCCCACCAATCCAAACGCTCAGCCACTTTACCGGGGGCGCCGTCGGCGACTCTCGCGGCGATAGACCTCTCCGCGTCGAGGCAAGACATGGCATCCTCAGCGAAGAGATCAGAGGCCTGGTGCAGGTCTGCCAGAGACAAATCTCTCAGGGTAATTTCTCGCTCCACGCTAAGCGCCACCAGCCGCCCCACGACTTCGTGAGCCTGCCGAAAAGGCAATCCTTTGAGCACCAAATAGTCAGCCCAGTCGGTCGCCACCAGCAAGGCATCACCCGCCGCCACCGCCATTTTCTCCGAGTTCCATCGGGCGGCCCCAAACATTTCTGCAAGAATCTCGAGGGAGGCGCCCAGGGTATCGGCCGAGTCAAAGACCGGCTCCTTGTCCTCTTGCATGTCGCGGTTGTAGGCGAGGGGCAGGCCCTTGAGGGTTGTCAGCAAAGACAGCAAATTCCCATAAAGCCGCCCCGTCTTTCCCCGTGCCAGTTCGGCAATGTCGGGGTTTTTTTTCTGCGGCATGAGACTCGATCCCGTGGTGTGGGCATCACTGAGATGGAGGAAACCAAATTCGACCGAGGCCCAAAGAATGGTATCCTCACAGAGCCGTGAGAGGTGCATCCCCGTGATGGCGCAAGCCGAGAGAAACTCGCAAGCGAAATCCCGATCAGCCACCGCGTCCATGCTGTTCTGGGTCACCCCAGCAAAACCAAGCTGATCCGCCATGACCTGCCGATCGAGAACAATGGTCGAGCCAGCGAGGGCCCCGGAGCCAAGCGGCAACAGATTGGCCCGTTGGGCGGCGTCGGACAAACGTCCAGCATCCCGTTCGAGCATCTCGACATAAGCTAGCAAATGATGGGCCGCTGGCACGGGCTGGGCGCGCTGCAGATGAGTGTAACCCGGCATAATGAGGCCACCGGAAAGCCTCCCCAAGCCGACGAGAGCGACCTGCAACTTTCTCACGGCTCCAATCAACGAAGCCGTTTCAGACCGCATCCACAGGCGCAGGTCGGTAGCCACCTGATCATTACGAGAGCGCGCGGTATGCAATTTCGCTCCGGCGGCGCCGATGCGCTGGGTCAGGGCAGCCTCGATATTCATGTGGACATCTTCCAGCTCTTCTCTCCAAACAAATTTTCCTTCCCCGATTTCCTCGGCAATTTCGGCGAGCCCACTCTGGATAGATTTCCACTCCTTCTCATCGAGCAATCCGGCCTGGTGCAGCGCCACCGCATGGGCCTGCGATCCTTGGATGTCGTAGAGGGCTAGGCGCTGGTCAAAGGAGACCGACTCGCCGTAGGCACGGAGTCTCTCCGATGGATCCTGAGAAAACCGCCCTTTCCACATAACTAATTAGCGGGGGCCAGCACGTCGCGCCCACTTTTACGGCAGACCCCTTTGATCCGCAGTTCGTCACAGCGTGCCTCGATTCGCACCTGCTTATTCGCGGGGGTGAAGCCCATTCGGGTGGCCATACAATTTTCCAGCAACTCCATATTGAGATCTTCAAACTCGAGAATGTTTTGGCAATCAAGACAGATGAGATGGT
>CAXMPH010000091.1:0-5607 GCA_964195055.1 uncultured Chthoniobacterales bacterium
AGTTGGCTTGAAATTTCGGGAGTGACCGATCCTGGCTGGAAAACGTTGAAAATAATCAAAGCTATTCCTGCCGCCAGCACCGTGGTTGTGGCATACCAAGTGAGCGTTTTGAGGCCGAGGCGTCCGAAGGCTTGGTCGCGTCCTAGGCGAGCTACGCTGGTGATGATGGAGGTGGCAACCAGAGGTACTACTACCATTTGGAGGAGTCGGAGGAAGAGATCGCCAGTGAAGGCGAACACCGCTCCGGCGGTCAGAGTTCCGAAGCGAGGGAAAGGAGAATACGGGCTGGATCGGACCAAGGACTTTTCGGGGAGTCTGACATGAATTATTGGGTTGGTGTTTCGTTTGATTTTCTATTTCACAAATCGTGGCGGTGCTCCAGTTGCCGGACCATCAGCTTGACGTGCCGATGCCGTGATCTGGGCTTGAGGATAAGGTGACTTCGGCGTAAATCGCCCCATTTGAGAATCTTGATGGTGACCCGACGCATTCCCCACGAATTCATGCGGGAGCGAGTGGGTTTGTAGAGATCAATGGTATTGGTGCCGGCCAGCATCCAGCCGTAATCATCGATTTGATAGATTTCCCCAGTTTCGACGAGGAGGAACTTGGTCCCAAGTGGCCAACGCGACCAGTCGGCAGCAGCGCTATTGATCGTTCCATGGCGCAGTCGTGTGCCGGCGGCTGACTTGCGTCCGTATTTTCGGTGATCCGCTTCGCTGTGGGTGTAGGCGGTTGTACGCACCCTCTGGACGGAGGCTGGGCGCAGGGGTTTTTCAAACGGTGGCAGTTTGCGGGAGGTGGAGCAGCCACAAAGAAGACCACAGGCTAGCGCGAGAGGGAGGAAATAACGCACATGGTTTTGATGGCATGATGGGGTAGAAGAAGCCAGAGAATTTGATTGGTCCTGCCATCGCCTTGCACCAGGGAGAGAGAACAGGCTAGAATCAAACTCTTTTATGGAACGCTATTTTTTGGCGGGTTCGACCATTTTTTACCTGTGGGGCTTTGCCTATTCGCTGGTGCTCCTCAGGGTAGGAAAATTCCGCCCGGGACGGCTCAATCTCTGCGCTGTTGTGGGTGGATTTACTCTCCAGACCGGATTTCTCGTGGTCCGAGGATATCTCCTGGGCCACTTTCCCGTCTCTGGCGCCTTTGAAACCTTAGTTTTTCTCAGCTGGTCTATCGCCTTGGCCTCCCTCGTGGTGGGAAGAATTTACCGACTCTCTCTTCTTGGCCTCTTTGCTGCTCCCTTAGTCATTGGCCTACAGTTGGTGGCATGGTTTCGCTTTGCCGGTTTGGAGACAGTTCAGCTTGGGCCGCTTGTTGGGGAGGGGGAACTGCCGATGGCTATGGTCTTGCTCGCTTATGGCGTGCTCGTGGTTGTGGTCGTCGCAGGGGTTATGTATCTGGTGCAGGAGAGGCAGTTGAAGATGCGGGTACCCGGCTTGATTTTTCATCTGCTGCCGCCCATCACAAATCTGTCCGAAGCGATGCAACGATTGCTCGGGTTTGGGGTGGGATTGCTAACCCTTGGTATTTTGGCAGGGCTCTTTGCCGATGAGTCGATCGGGCATGGGGGATCTGTTGCCTCTCTACTTGTCTGGATAATTTCCGCAGTAATACTTTTTTTATGGTCACGGAATTTCCTCCACTCCCATCGAGTGGCGCAGGTCTGTTTGGCGGCATTTCTTCTCCTTTTAGGGGTATTGCCGGCGATTCACATGTTGGAGGGGCCTGGGACAAAATGAAAATCTTCTGTCTTGGTTTGAGTCATCACGGTACCGAGATCGGCCTCCGCGAAAGGTTTGCCGTTGAGGAGAGGAAGCTCCCTGCCACCCTTGAGGTCCTTCGCTCTCAGGCTGGATTAGGCGAGGTTGTCCTAGTTTCCACCTGCAATCGTGTCGAGGTCTACGGATCAGCTAACAATCTCGAGGTTGCTTCGCGTGCCTGTGTCGAGATCTTGCAAAAAATGGCGGGTGCTAAGGCAAAATTCTACCAGAGGGAGGAGGATGAAGGTGCCCGTCACCTGTTTCGCTTAGTCAGCGGATTGGATTCTATGGTTGTGGGGGAAACTGAAATCCTTGGTCAGGTCAAAACTGCCTACGCCACGGCACTCGATGGAGGACTAACCGGACCAACTCTCAATCGATTATTCCAACAGTCTTTTCGCGTTGCCAAACAGGTACGGACCGAGACGGGTATTACTCGCGGAGCCGTTTCGGTTGGCTCCGTTGCGGTCGAGTTGGCTGAGAAAATTTTTGGTGATCTTAAAAGCTGCCGTGTCCTCTTGCTTGGGGCGGGTCAAGCGGGCGGGCGGGTGGCTCGCAGCCTACGCTCTCGCGGGGTTCGCGGCCTAATTTTGTCGAACCGGACCTACCAGCGTGCTGCGGAATTGGCGGAAGAGCTAGGAGGGATGGCTCTCCACTTTAACCATTGGCGTAATGTTCTCAACGATGTCGATATTGTTATTTCATCAACGGCGGCGCACGGGCGTCTGCTTTCGGCAAAGGAGCTTGCCTACATGCGTGAGGCACGAAAGGACCGTCCCCTCTTCCTTATTGATCTAGCGGTACCACGGGATTTCGACCCAGCCTTAAATCATCTGGAAGGCGTCTTCCTCCATGATATCGATTCGCTGCAGGCTATGGCGGGACAGGGGCTGGCTGAACGACGGCGTGAGGTGGTGCAGTGCGAGCAATTGATCGCGGCCCAAGTAGAGGAATTTCTGGGATGGCTTTGGCAGCGACCGGCATCTCTTCCTTCCGAAAACTTGGTAAGTTTATGACACAATCAATCCGTCTAGCTACCCGCGGCAGCACTCTCGCCTTGGCCCAGACGCGGGAAGTAGAAGGTCGACTGCTGCAAGCTTGGCCGAATGTAAAAGTGGATGAGAAAATTTTTCAAACTCGGGGCGACCTCAATCTTCAAGCCGATTTGGCCACGGTCGGCACTTTGGACAAGGGGCTTTTTACCAAGGAGCTTGAACAGGCTCTCCGGGAGGGGATAGCTGATGCGGCCGTCCATAGTTTGAAAGATTTGCCGACAACTCTTCCGCAGGGGTTGGAGGTGGCTGCCATTTTGCCGCGAGCAGATGCAGCGGATATTCTGGTCAGTCGGGATACGGGGGGGCTGGTCGCTCTCAATTCTGGGGCGAGGATTGGGACGGGAAGTCCACGACGACGGGCGATGTTGTTGGCAAGTCGTGGGGACGTGGTTGCCACCCCCATCCGTGGCAATGTGCCAACCCGTTTAGCCAAGCTGGCCGAGGGTAATTATGAGGCGATCATCCTAGCGGCGGCTGGCCTCGAGCGTTTGGGTTGTCTCACCGATGGAACCATTCTGTGGGACGGACGGAGATTCGAGGCAACCCGGCTTAAAAGTTTTTTGCCCGCACCAGGGCAGGGGGCTATCGCGGTTGAGGCGCGAGCCAAGGATGAGAGGATTAGTTCGCTTCTCGGACCGCTCCATCATCTAGACACCGCCACCGCGGTGATAGCGGAACGTGCTGTCTTGGCTGGTTTGGGTGGAGGATGTCATATGGCACTGGGAACGCGGGCTTATTTGGAAGGGGATTTATTGCATCTTGAGGCGGTTGTGTTTGACGAGTCAGGGGGAGAGCCGAAATATGCAATGCTGTCGGGCAAACGCGATCATCCGGAAACTCTCGGGCGCGCCCTCGCGGAAAAACTTTATGGTAGATAAATTAGGAATTTGTTTTTTGGTTGGAGCCGGTCCGGGTGACCCTGGCTTGCTCACCTTGCGTGGCCGAGAGGTCCTGTCTCAGGCTGAGACAATTGTTTACGACCATCTGGTGAACCCTTCGCTGCTAGCTTGGGCCCCGACCGAGGCTGATTTTATTTATGCTGGGAAAAAGTCAGGCGATCACACCATGACCCAAGAGGAAATTAATCTTCTTCTGGTGGAAAAAACGACCGCGGGGCAAAGGGTGGTACGACTCAAGGGAGGCGATCCGTTTGTTTTTGCTCGGGGGGCGGAGGAATGTCTGGCGCTCTCTCAGGCTGGCCTAGCTTTTGAGGTCGTCCCCGGCGTCAGTTCAGCCATCGCTGGTCCTGCCTATGCCGGCATGGCGGTGACCCAGCGTTCGATCAACTCAGTTCTCACCATATTTTCGGGCCATCATGATCCTCAAGATGAAAAAGCTGGGGCACTTTATGCCGGCCTCGGGGCGGCGCCCGGAACCAAGGTGATGTTGATGGGGGTAGAAAACCTGCGAGGTATCGCGGACCATATGATTTCAGGTGGAGCCACTCCCACCACGCCGGTTGCGGTGGTGCGCTGGGCCACGCGGGGTAACCAAGAGGTTTTGCGGGGCACTGTGCAAACGATCGCCGATCTGGTTTCGGCCCGGGGAATATCTGCCCCCGCCGTTGTTGTTTTTGGTGAGGTTGCCTCCCCGCTTGCCGAATTGGATTGGGCGGCCTGGCGCCCTCTCTCCGGTCGACGGATTGTGGTAACCCGGAGCCGTTTGCGGGCCTCAAAGTTGACCGAAGCTCTCCGAAATCTCGGAGCGGATGTCTCCGAATTGCCCCTCATCCGTCATCTGCCACCGAAAAAACTGATAGAATTTGGCGAACTTGTTCAAGATGCCCACGGCTACGAATGGATCGTTTTTACTAGCGCCAATGGCGTAGACACCTTTTTTGAACTCTTTTATAAGCTCTACCATGATGCTCGGGACATTGGGGGAACAAGATTTGCTGCCGTGGGGGCGGCTACGGCCGCTAGATTGAAGGAAAACCATTTTCAAGTGGACCTTGTGGCGGAGAATTTCCACGCGGAATCGCTGGTCGAAACCTTCCGCAAGGAGGTTGGGGTGGAGAATGTTAAAATTCTGCTGGTTCGTCCGGAAGAAACAAGCGGCGTCTTGGCTCAGGGTTTGACGTCCTTGGGAGCGATCGTCGACGAGGGCATTGCTTACCGTACGGTGCCGGAGATCGATGACTGCACCGGGGCGGGGCGCAGGCTGGAGGAGGAAGGGGCCGATTTGGTTGTTTTTACCAGTGCCTCCACCGTTCGCAATTTTTTCGCTCTGAAATTACAACTGCCAAAGAGATTAAAGTTTGGCACTATCGGACCTGCGACAACTAAGGCCTTACAAGAGCAGGGGGCTGAACCTTCCCTCGAGGCGGAAAAGCATGATCTCGATGGATTGATCGAGGCGATCACCGAATATTTTCCACGCTGATATGATTATCCCTAGCAAATCTTGCGGCTTGGTTACCATCATGGTTCCGGTGGAACGGCTCTACCAGGCGACCTCTCGGGTGATGAACGCCAGTAGTCGTTCTTGGGAGTTGATCTTCATTAATGACGGCAGCACGGATGGCTCCGATGTTAA
This sequence comes from uncultured Chthoniobacterales bacterium, assembly GCA_964195055.1. GTDB lineage: Bacteria > Verrucomicrobiota > Verrucomicrobiia > Chthoniobacterales > JACTMZ01 > JACTMZ01. The sequence goes on from CAXMPH010000091.1 coordinate 5,363, forward strand.
ACTCGACGAAATTGCCGCCGGGGACTCGCACGTGCGGGTGCTTCACTTTCGGCGTAATTTCGGACAGACAGCGGCCATGATGGCAGGTTTTGATCACGCCCTTGGCGAGGTCATTATTCCCATGGACGGCGACAATCAGAATGACCCGGCAGACATTCCTCATATGTTAGAAAAAATTGAGGAGGGCTATGACGTGGTCAGCGGTTGGCGCAAAGATAGGCAGGACAATGCCCTGCAGCGCAATT
>CAXMPH010000092.1:0-5581 GCA_964195055.1 uncultured Chthoniobacterales bacterium
CAAGGTAGAAAGCAAAGATACCCGGAGCAAAGCCCATCATCTGAGAGGCCCCGACGTAGTAAGCCAATCCGAGTTCCTCTCGGATACGCTGGAAAAATCGGGAGGCCATGTCGCTGCTCGCGGTGTCGATCAGTTCGAGGGCCACTCGGTCCGGACTGAGGGCGCTGGCTCCTTGGAAGCCGACCATGAGGACAGCCTGTTGCTTGGGTTGATGGGCGACAATCTCGACCGAGGCAGCCAGAGGTGGCGCCGTCGGAGGATCGGTCATGAGAAGCTGGCCTTGCCGCAGCTCAGTCAAGAATTTGCCAGCTAGTTGCTGCACTTCGGCTACCGAGACATCACCGAATATAGCGAGGACGCCGTTTTGGGCGGTGACACAGTTGTCGCGGAAGGCGAGGAGTTGTTCGCGGGTCAATGCTGCGACTGAGGCCTCCGTTCCGCTGGAGCGGAGGCCGTAGGGATGGTCGCCAAAAACAGCGCGTCGCATAGCATGCCGTGCTACCGTGGTGATCTGTTCATTTTCTGCCGTGATCGTGGCAATCTGATCATCTTTTTCTCTGGCGATTTCCGAGGGAGGAAAGGTGGCTTGGCTGAGGACGTCGGCGAGGATGCCCAGTCCCAGCTCAAGGTCTGGTTTCATCACCTCGACGGAGACACTGAAACTGTTGTTGCTGGAGTCGGCTCGGATTTGTCCTCCCACGGCTTCGATTGCTTCATTGATCTCTTCTCCGCTGCGGCTTTGCGTTCCCTTGAGTAGAGTGCGGCTGGCGAGGGAAGTAATCCCATTGGTTTCGGCCGTCTCGGCTAATAATCCGCCGCGGAACACCGCAACCATATTGACCAAAGGCAACTTGTGGTCGGGGCAGACAAGGACGCGCAACCCATTAGGTAGAGTAATTTTTTCGATTTTTCTCGGTCCGGCGACCGCCTCAGTCTTGGCGCTTGGGGTGGTGATGCCGCGGGGATTGAGCGAGGTGTGGGTTAGGCTCGTCGGATCGAGGTAGCCTTGGGCCACTCTCTGAATGTCGTCTGTCTTGGTCCGGTCGATCTGCTCGAGGTATTCCGAACCGAGGTCAGGGTTGCGGGCAAGGAGCCAGCTGCCGCCGACGTCGGAGGCACGCCCTCGGGCGGTCGTCAGGTTGCTTAGCTGGTCGGCCAAGATGCTCTTTCTTGCCTTGGTTACCTCGGCCTCCGAGGCGAGGGATGTGCGGTAGTGCTCGACAATAGCCAGAGCCGCCTCAGCGGCTGCTTGGCGTTTTTCTGGCTCGCAGAGGAAATCGATTCCAAAGAGCCCCATCTCCCCGGCCATGTAGGAATAGGCGGAGATATGGTGGACGAGATTTTTCTTCTCTCGTAATTCGAGGTGGAGAGGGGTGCTGCGACCACCACCTAGCACCGTAGCCAGAACATCGAGGGGAGCAGTGTCCGGATGGGTCAGTGGTGGAATGTGCCAGACGAGCGAGCAGCGACTGAGTTCGGTCTCGAACTGCTCGTGAGCCTCCCGGCGCCCCAGCTGGGTGGGTTCGTGGGCAATGAAGAGTGGAGGCTGGGGACGGCGCTCGACCGGCCCGAACCATTTTTCTGCCTCGGTGAAGACATCTTCAGGATCAATATCACCGACCACGACAAGAAACATGTTCTCCGAGGTGTAGCGAGCTCGGTAGTAGCCCTCGAGGTCGTCACGGGTCAGTTGGTTAAAAATGTCGAGATGTCCGATGATAGGCTGGCGGTAGGGACTCTGGCTGAAGGCAGTTGAAAGCATCAGCTCCGAGCTCATGCGGTTTGGGTCATCGAAGCCCATGGCAAATTCACGACGGATCACCTCCTGCTCCTTGATCAGTTCATCAGCCGGTAGGGTCGAGTGCATCGTGGCATCGGCCAGCAGTTCGATGGCGGTGGCTGTTCCTTCGGTTGGTACGTCGATCCAGTAGACGGTGCGGTCGAACGAGGTATAGGCGTTGACGTAGCCGCCAGCCTCTTGGACTGCTTGAGCGATTTCGTTGGGACCACGTTTCTCGGTTCCTTTGAAAATCATGTGCTCGAGCAGGTGGGATAGCCCCGCTCCAAGCCACTGGCTTTCATGGATGCTGCCGCTGCCGACCCAAACCTGTACGCTAGCCACTGGAGCGGAGTGATCCCTTTCGGCTAAGACGGTGAATCCATTGCGGAGTACCCGGGTCTGGGTTTTGCCGCGGCTCAATGAGGCGGCGATTGGGTCGGACGGGGAAGGCGATTTCTGCATAAGGAAATGGTTCGCCGGGTGCGGCGTAATCCGTTTTATTTGGTCTTTTGGGCTAGCTTGGGCTTGCCTGATTTCTGGCGGGTGGAAGCTTTCTCCGCTGGTTGAAACGGGGCAACGAAAGCCTCTTGGAAGCTGAACCCATTCTCGAAGTCCTCCGGATGATCGTTTTCAGCGCGCCCGAAGACGCCGGCCTTGATCAGGTTGAAGACCATGTGCCCGATGTCGCTGGTCGAGCGGATGCCCCAGTAATCTAGGACAGTCATACTCATGGGGCCAAATTGTTGGACCGAGTACTCTCGAAACCCCTGCAAGAGATCGCTGGCGGAAACGTGGGTGGTGCTGGCAGCACGACTTTTACGCCTTCGCTTCTGGGTGAACTCAAGGGCCTCGCGGAGAAAGCCATAGGCCTCGTGGGTGTAGCGCTGGTCGAGGGCTACCACTTCGTCGAGAGTTTCATGAAAAGCCGGTTTTTGCATAGGTTAGCGGGCCTGCACCTCCGCCACCGCCGTCTCTGTCTCTCGCGTTTCCCGCCAGTGCTTGAGACCAAGCCCTGCCAGAAGGGCCGCGAGGATAAAGGCGACCAGTCTGCGTTCTTGGCGCGTTAGCCTGAACATCAAGGTAAGATCATGCGACAGGAAGTACCTCAAGGCAAGTGGTGGGTAAAAATACCCAGGGGGCCGCTTGACCTTTCGACTCCGGCTCTCGTAAAGGTGATAATAGAAATATGCCACTTTCTCAGCAACCTCCGGCCGATGGTCTGGCTGGCTTGGTCGAGCGGGTCACCTTCCACAACGAGGACACGGGGTTTGCCGTCCTCAAGGTGAAGGTGAAGGGGCGACGCGAGCTGGTGCCGGTCGTTGGGGTGGTCGTAGCCGTTTCTCCGGGGGAGTGGATCACCGCCGAGGGTCAGTGGGAGCGCAGTCGTGACCATGGAATGCAGTTGCGCGCCTCCGTCATCCGAGGCCAGGCCCCGACCTCCCTTGAGGGTATTGAGAAATACTTGGGAAGCGGCCTCATTCGGGGGATCGGTCCGGTTTATGCCCAAAAAATGGTAGCCAAGTTCGGTGCGGGTATTTTCGAGATTATCGAACAATCTTCAGCCCGCCTCGAGGAGGTGGAAGGGATAGGAAGAGGCCGCCGGCACCAGATCAAGGCCGCTTGGGCCGAGCAGAAGGTTGTCCGGGATATCATGGTCTTCCTCCACAGTCATGGGATCAGTACGAGCCGAGCCCTGCGGGTCTACAAACTCTATGGGGAGGACGCCGTTGTCCGGGTGCGGGCTAACCCTTATTTGTTGGCCCGCGATATTCCGGGAATTGGCTTTAAGTCGGCTGATGCCGTGGGAGAGAAGCTGGGCTTTGGCCATGATTCCATCCTCCGCGCCCGAGGAGGATTGCAGCATATTCTTTCCCACGGCACGGGAGAGGGGCACACCGCCTTGCCCCAAGAGGCTCTGCTTTCTGCCACCGCGGAATTGCTGGGGATCGACGAGGAGGTGGTCTTGGGTGCTCTCGCTCGAGAGATCGCCGATGGGCAGTTGCTGGCGGAGGAGGTGGCTGGTCAGGTCATGGTGTTTTTACCCGCCTTGCGGGCCGCCGAGGTAACCATTGGAGAAACCCTTCGTCGTTTGGTCGCTCAGCCTCCAGCCTATCCCACAGTTGATTTTCCTAAGGCACTTGCTTGGGTCGAGGGAAAGACAGGCAAGACCCTCTCTCCCAGCCAGACCGAAGCCCTGCGGCAGATCCTCAGGGCGCGGGTGGTGGTGGTTACTGGTGGACCTGGGGTGGGCAAGACCACTTTACTCGACAGTCTCCTCAAAATTATTTCTGCCAAGGGGGTTAAATTCCAGCTCTGCGCTCCCACCGGGAGGGCTGCTAAGCGGATGGGTGAGTCGACCGGGTGCGAGGCGTCAACCATCCATCGTCTGCTTGAGTTTCTCCCCGCGGGGGGGTTCAAGCGAGGTAAGCAGTATCCCTTGGAGACGGATCTGGTGGTGGTCGACGAGTGTTCCATGGTCGACGTGCCGCTGATGGCCTCTCTCTGCCGGGCCCTTCCGACTGAGGGATCACTCATTCTCGTCGGGGATCCTGACCAGTTGCCCAGTGTGGGGCCGGGGGCCGTCTTGTCCGACATCCTCTCCAGCGGGGTAGTGCCCTCGGTTCGGTTGACGGAAATTTTTCGTCAGGCCGGGGCTAGTCGCATCGTTGAAGCCGCCCACCAGGTAAGGCATGGCCAGGTGCCAGAGAACGCGGTGGAGAAGGGTTCTGACTTTGCCTTCCTCCACCGCGAGGAACCGGAAGATATCGCCAAGTTGGTGGTGCGCCTCGTCCGAGAAGAAATTCCTCGCCGCCTCGGGCTTGATCCGGTACGGGATATTCAGGTCTTAGCCCCGATGCACCGTGGCAGCCTCGGAATTCGTGAACTCAATGTTGCCCTTCAGGCTGCTCTCAACCCACCGCGATCGGACCGTCCCGAGGTGGAGCGTTTTGGAACGATCTTCCGTCTGGGTGATAAGGTCCTGCAGACCCGCAATAATTACGACAAGGAGGTCTTCAATGGTGATATTGGGCGTATCGCCGGGATGGCGGTAGAGGAGCGCGAAGTGCGCATCGATTTCGACGGTCGGCCTGCTCTCTACCAGTTCAATGAACTTGATGAAGTCGAGCCTGCCTACGCCATTAGCATTCACAAGAGCCAAGGGTCGGAGTTTCCTGCCGTGGTTATTCCTTTGGCGATGCAGCATTTCCTCCTCCTCCAGCGCAACCTGCTTTACACCGGCATCACCCGAGGGAAGCAGCTGGTCGTGGTGGCGGGGCAGCGTAAGGCCTTGGCAACAGCGGTGCGGCAAAACGAAATGAGGAAGCGCTTCGGCGGACTGCTGGCCCGCCTCAAGGAATCGTCGTAACCAGAAGAGCGCAGGGATGGCTCAGGCAATCCACCGGACAAGGTCGATGGGCAGGAAGGAGAAAAAAGTCGCCGGCTCGGAGGGTCTTGTCCCCGCAAGTGGCCCTTCCCTCGACCACGGTGACAAGGGCAAAGTCGTTGGGTCGGGTCAGCACAGTGGGGGTGCTCAGGATGATCTTTTCCACTTGGAAATGTTGGCAAGAGGCGACCAGACCGGAATCGATGTGGGAGAGAGGCGGAGAAAAATCTTCAAAATTGATCGAGAGGAGGGACTCTTCAAGGTGAAGTTGGCGGGGTTCTCCGTCGAGGCCAACCCGGTTCCAGTCGAAGACACGGTAGGTGGTGTCGCTGTTTTGCTGGATTTCGACAATGAGGTTGCCTTGGCCGATGGCGTGGAGGCGTCCGCTGGGAATAAAAATACTGTCACCTTCCCGG
>CAXMPH010000093.1:0-1546 GCA_964195055.1 uncultured Chthoniobacterales bacterium
TTCATGCCATTGTCGTGGTAGCGGCCTCAGCCGAAACCCGGCAAGATCGACTCAAGGCCCGAGGACTTTCTCACTCCACCAAGGAGGCTATGCTTGCCAGCCAGTGGCCAATAGGCGAAAAAATGCACCGCGCAACTTTCGTTGCGTGGAACGATGGCACCCTAGAGGAACTCGACCATCAGGCTGATTTTCTCATCGAAAATCTCTTCCCTTTCAAGGCATGACGCAAAACCGACCACAAACCTCTTCTCCGGAGATATTACCAACTTCCTGGCCTGATCAGGTCGCCGACGTGACCGGCAGAGCCATTCTCTTCGACGATCTGCAGGCACTGTCCCACGCCGAACTTACCTCACTTTTTCAGCGCTATTCCCTCCGCCTGCGCTTGGACGGAAGCAAGCGCCAGCTGGTGACCGATCTCTGCCGTTTTTTTCTGGCCAGCGGAGCAGATATTACGGCTTGTGGTATGGTTGAAATTGTGGCCGATCACGCCATCATCCGATGGCCGCGCTACAGTTTTGCGGCTGGGCCCGACGACCTCTTTGTCCCTGCCGTCCTCGTCCGAGACCACCACCTCCAGACCGGTCTGCAAGTGACGGGGACCCTTCGTCCCTCCACCGAACGTGATCGCTACTGCGGACTGGCCAGCATTAGCCTGATCGAAGACATCCCCGTTTCCCAATGGAAGGAGGTTCTGCCATTTGACAAACTGACCCCTCTTTTCCCTCAGGACAGGATCATGCTGGAGGCCCTAACCCAACCCGCTCTGAGCACCCGGGTGGTTGACCTGATCGCTCCCTTGGGTAAGGGCCAAAGAGGCCTCATTGTCGCCCCACCACGCACTGGAAAAACCATCCTGATGAAGGATGTGGCCCAAGCGATTATCTCTACCTCCCCCGACATCCATCTCATCCTTCTTCTTGTCGATGAAAGGCCCGAGGAGGTGACCGATTTAACTCGATCAGTCAAGGCCGACATCTTTAGCTCAACCTTCGACGAATCACCTCAAAGACACACAGAATTGGCGGAATTTGTCAGTGAGCGGGCCAAACGTCTGGTGGAGATTGGCCGGGATGTGGTCATTCTTCTCGATAGCATCACCCGTCTGGCTCGTGGCTACAACAACCTCCAGCCGAAGAAGGGGCGTACTATGTCTGGCGGAGTCGATGCCAAGGCCCTCATGAAACCGAAAAAGTTTTTCGGGGCGGCCCGCAACACGGAAGAAGGTGGCAGCCTCACCATTCTGGCCACGGCTTTGGTTGAAACTCAAAGCCGGATGGATGACCTTATTTTTGAAGAGTTCAAGGGCACCGGCAATATGGAGATTCATTTGGATCGCACCATTGCCGAGCAACGCGTCTTCCCCGCTGTCCACATGACCAAGTCTGCTACTCGACGGGAGGAAAACCTCTATCATCCAGACGAACTTGACCGGATTATCGCCCTGCGCAAGGAGCTCAATGAGTTACCGGCGGTAGAAGCAATGGAGACGCTGGTGCGCAATCTCCATCGAACTAAGACCAACGCCGAACTCCTTCTCGGTGGC
>CAXMPH010000093.1:1556-5570 GCA_964195055.1 uncultured Chthoniobacterales bacterium
CCTTCGCTGAGTCATGGCCGAGGCAACGAAAGAATCCAGCCAAGTCACTGAGGATTTTGCGGTACAGATGAATCCGCTGGAACTCCAGATCGGTTACAAGTTCCGCAACTCCCTCCTTCTCGCCGAGGCCCTGACCCACCCCAGCCTCTCTTTTGAGCGTAAAACATTTCATTTCGACAACCAGAGGTTGGAGTTTCTCGGGGATGCCGTCCTCCAACTTGTGGTCACTCACCACCTCTACCGCCTTTTCCCTTCCTTTAGCGAAGGCCAGATGACCAAGCTTCGCTCCCGCATCGTCTCCCGCGAAAGTCTGAAAAAATATGCCCTCTCCCTCGATCTTGGCCGCTATATCATGCTCGGTCGCGGCGAAGAAGCCACCCAAGGGCGTCAGAGATCTTCCACCCTGGCAGATTCCTTTGAGGCATTGATCGGTGCCATCTACCTCGACAGCGAGGTGGATTCTGTCCGTCGCTTTATTCTTCGCGTCGCCGGTGACGATCTCAGTTCCTTAGCCCGGGCCCCTACCGAAGACAATCCCAAGGGGGAACTGCAGGAGGTTCTCCAAGCTGTCTCCTCGACCGGTCCTACCTATGAGGTGATCTCGGAGGCGGGACCGGACCATCTCAAGGAATTTCACTGCCGCGTCATCTGGGAGGATCGCTCCCTCGGCCAAGGCACCGGCCAGAGTAAAAAACAGGCAGAAATCAATGCGGCTATCCAAGCCCTCCAGGGACGGAGGTGGGAAGCTTCGCCCAAAATTGAGGACAAACCAAATTAGAGAGCTTGCCCGGGGCGGGTTGATTTAAGTTCAGATCAATCCTTGTCGAGGTACTCTTGCAGCGAGCGCACCTCGTAGCCGCTGGCTCTGAGGGCTTTGATGGCACGAATGCTCATGCGAGCTGCCCGCAGGGTTGTCATGATCGGAATGCGGTGGGCCACCGCTGCACCACGGATAGCCACCTCATCCCGCCGGGGGGCTTTACCATGAGGCGTATTGATAATGAATTGCATCTCTCCGTTCTTAATCGAATCGAGCAGGTTGGGACGGCCTTCGCTGAGCTTGTAGATTAAGGAGGCCTTCACCGCCGCCGCTCGCAGGACTGCGAGGGTTCCCTTGGTCGCGTAAATGGTGAACCCCGCCTCTTGGAATTCTTGGGCAATAGGAACGACCTCGTCTTTGTCCGCATCTTTTACGCTAATAAAGACGCTGCCTCCTGTCGGGAGGGGTGGTTGGGCCGACATTTGAGACTTGGCGTAGGCAATCCCCAGATCCGCATCGATCCCCATCACTTCTCCGGTGGAGCGCATCTCGGGGCCGAGGGTAATGTCGGTGCCGGGGAATTTGATAAAGGGAAACACCGCTTCTTTGACCGCATAGTGCCGAGGGACAAGTTCCCCCTCAATTCCGAGATCCCTAAGGGTGTGTCCAGCCATCACCTTGGCCGCCAGTTTGGCCAGAGGCCGTCCGATGGCCTTGCTGACATAGGGCACGGTGCGGGAAGCCCGAGGGTTCACTTCCAAGACGTAGACGGTTTCGTCTTTGACCGCGAACTGCACATTCATCAGGCCTCGCACTTGCAACTCCTTCGCCATGGCTTTGGCGGCCGAGCGGAGTTGAGCCAGAACTGGTTCGGATAAGGAAAAGCTGGGCATGACACAGGCGCTGTCACCGCTATGCACTCCAGCTTCCTCGATATGTTCCATGATCCCGCCGATGACTGTCTCCGTTCCGTCACTGAGACAATCGACATCGACCTCGGTGGCGTCCTCCAAGAAACGATCCACGAGGACTGGACGATCTTGGCTTACTTTGACCGCGGTGCGGATGTAGCGGCGAAGATCTTCAGGGGTGTAGACAATCTCCATCGCCCTCCCCCCGAGAACAAAGGACGGTCGGACTAAGACAGGGTAACCGACCCCCTCCGCCACGACCAAGGCCTCCTCCTCATTAGTTGCCGTACCCCCCTGGGTTGCCCTGAGGCCGAGGCGGTCGAGCATCGAGGCAAAGTGCTTGCGATCCTCCGCCATCTCAATACTGGCCGGTGAGGTTCCCACAATATTTACCCCGGCGGCTTCTAAAGCGGCCGCTAAGTTCAGGGGTGTCTGACCACCAAATTGGACGATGGCGGCATCGCATTTCTCCCGCTGGTAGACATTGAGGACATCCTCGAAAGTCAGTGGCTCAAAATATAGCTTATCGCTGGTGTCGTAGTCCGTGGAAACTGTCTCTGGGTTGGAATTGACCATGATGGTCTCCCAACCCAGTTCCTTGAAGGCAAAGGCAGCGTGAACGCAGCAGTAATCAAATTCAATGCCTTGACCAATCCTGTTGGGGCCACCTCCCAGAATCATCACCCGCTTTTTCTGGTTCGGTCGGGTTTCGTCCTCCTCCCCATAAGTAGAAAAGAAATAGGGGGTAGAGGCCTCAAATTCTGCGGCACAGGTGTCGACCAACCGGTAGGTCGGCTCAACTCCGGCAGCCTGCCGAGCAACTCGCACCTCAATCTCAGAAGATTGGGTCAGATGGGCGATTTGCCTATCGGAAAAACCATGACGCTTCATCTTGCGCCAAGGCACGGAGCCCAGATCGTCTGGGCAATCCGTTTCACAGGCGGTAATTTTGGCGAGACCGTTGAGAAACCAGGGATCGATTCCGGTGAGGCGGGCAATTCTCTCCACGCCCCAACCGACAAGGAGGGCATGGCGCAGGCTAAAAATTCTCTCGGCCGTAGGCAAGCGGATGAGGTGCTCCAGCCTATCCTGATCAAGCGAGCCATCTTCAAGAGAAGGAGGCTCATCTTTACCATCGGCCCCCAACCCGGCACGTCCGGTTTCGAGCGAGCGAAGTGCCTTCTGCATTGCCTCTTTGAAGGTCCGGCCGATCGCCATGGCCTCGCCGACGCTCTTCATCTGGGTGGTCAAGACCGGGTCTGCTTGGGGAAACTTTTCAAAGGTGAAGCGCGGTATTTTAACGACGCAGTAGGCTATGGTCGGCTCAAAGCTGGCCAAAGTCTCCCGCGTGATATCATTGGGCAATTCATCCAGAGTGTAGCCGACAGCCAGCTTGGCCGCAATTTTGGCAATGGGAAACCCAGTTGCTTTGGAGGCAAGAGCGGAAGATCGTGAGACCCGCGGATTCATTTCAATGACCACCATCCGCCCCGTCGTCGGACAAACGGCGAATTGAATATTGGAGCCGCCAGTTTCTACACCGATGGCTCGGATAACGGCGAAGGATGCGTCCCGCATCGCTTGGTACTCGCGGTCGGTCAAAGTCTGGATCGGAGCTACCGTGATCGAATCTCCGGTGTGCACTCCCATGGGGTCAAAGTTTTCGATGGAACAGATAACCACACAATTATCCGCCCGATCGCGCATTACTTCGATTTCGAACTCCTTCCATCCTAGGAGAGACTCCTCAACCAGCACCTCGGTCACGGGAGACATATCCAGTCCACGTGCCGTGATTTCTTCGAACTCCTCACGATTGTAGGCGATGCCGCCGCCGCTTCCACCTAGGGTATAAGCAGGCCGAATGATCAGGGGGTAACCACCAAGCTTTTCCGCCACCAGACGAGCTTCTTCCAAATTGTGCGCCACTCCGGAATGGGCGACGTCGAGCCCGATCTCCAACATGATTTCCTTGAAGATGAGCCGGTCCTCACCCCTTTCGATCGCCTCGGCGTTGGCCCCGATCAACTTGGTACCAAGGCGCTGGAGGGCGCCACTGCGGTGCAGTTCCATGGCCGCATTGAGGGCCGTCTGCCCTCCCAAGGTAGGCAAGACCGCATCCGGCTTCTCCCGAAGAATAATCTTTTCGATCGCCTCGACCGTGATCGGCTCGATGTAAGTGCGATCGGCGAACTCCGGATCTGTCATGATGGTGGCCGGATTGGAGTTCACCGGTACCACCTGAAACCCGTCGCTGGGCAAGGCTTTACAGGCCTGAGTCCCGGAATAGTCAAATTCACAGGCCTGACCAATCACGATGGGCCCCGAGCCCACGATCATGAT
>CAXMPH010000094.1:0-5566 GCA_964195055.1 uncultured Chthoniobacterales bacterium
GCCGTGATGCGATGCGGCGATCGCGTGCGGCGTTGGCGACGATGGGTCTCGAGACGCTGGCCGACCGCCCGGCGCGGCTGCTGTCGGGCGGCGAAATGCAACGAGTGGCCATCGCCCGCGCCGTGGCTATCCGGCCCAAGTTACTCCTCTTCGACGAACCCACCTCAGCTCTTGACCCCGAGATGACGGCTGAGGTCCTCGAGGTCATTGCCGACCTGAAAGAAGAAGGTCGCACCTTCGTTTTAGTGACCCACGCCATGAACTTTGCCCGTAGCGTGGCCGATCAAGTTGCCTTCATCGCCCAAGGAAAAATCAGCGAGCAAGGAAGGGCGGACTCCTTCTTCGCCCAGCCGAAGACGGAAGCAGCCAGCCGTTTTTTGGAACGAGTCTTGCGCTACTAGGCGGTTGCCTCAACCGCGTTGCGCACACTGGCGAGGGCGTAGTCTCGGTTCATCTTAGCGATGAATGCACCGGGAACTCCTGCCGGACAAACTGCCTCGCACTCGTAAAAGTTAGAGCAACTCCCAAAATTCTCAGCATCCATCTGCTCCACCATTTTGCGGACTCGGATTCCCGCCTCCGGTTTGCCCTGGGGAAGCAACCCGAGGTGCCCGACCTTAGCGGCGACAAAAAGCATGGCCGAGCCGTTGGGACAGGCCGCAGCGCAGGCTCCGCAACCGATGCAGGCCGCCGCGTCCATCGCGTAATCCGAAACCGTCTTAGGGATGGGGGTGTCGTTAGCATCCTGGGCATTGCCGCAGCGCTCGCTGATAAAACCGCCGCTAGCGATGACACGGTCGAAAGCCGAGCGGTTAACCATGAGGTCTCTCACTATCGGAAAAGCACCCACTCGGAAGGGCTCAATGTAAATGGTGTCCCCGTCTTGGAACTTACGCATGTAAAGCTGGCAGGTGGTCCCACGCCCCTTGCCGTGCGGGATGCCGTTGATTGTCATGCTGCACATACCGCAGATTCCCTCACGGCAATCATGGTCGAAGGCCACGGGCACTCCCCCGGCTACGACAATTCCGTCGTTGACCATATCGATCATCTCGAGGAAGGAAGCCTCTGCTGGGATATCCTTGGCTTGATAATCGGAGAAACCTCCTTGGGAGCTGCCCTCCTCCTGACGCCATATTTTTAGATGAAAATTCATGGGATTATTTGTAGCTGCGGGTGGCCAGTTTTACTCCCTCGTAGTGGAGTGGTTCCTTGATCAGTTCTGGAGTTTTGCCAGCCCCCTGGCACTTCCAAGCCGACACATAAAAATAATCGTCATCATTACGCAAGGCTTCACCCTCAGCTGTCTGGTGCTCCACTCGGAAGTGACCCCCGCAAGATTCATTGCGATCGAGGGCGTCCTCGCACATCAGCTGTCCGAATTCGATAAAGTCCGCCACCCGTCCTGCTTTTTCCAGTGATTGATTGAGTTCATCGCCCTGACCAGGCACGAGGACATCGCGCCAAAATTCTTCGCGAATTTGATCAAATCGCTTAATCGCTTTCTCTAATCCCTCCTTGCTCCGTGCCATCCCGCATTCGTCCCAGAGAAGCTTGCCGATTTCTCGGTGAAAGCTGTCGATGGTGCGGTGGCCTTTGATCTTTAAGAGACGACTGACCCGTGCCCGAACTTCCTCTTCGGCCTGCTGAAACTCGGGACGAGTCACCTCCGGGCGGGTCCCTCTCAGGGGGGCGAGGTAATTGCCGATGGTGTAGGGCAAGACAAAGTAACCATCTGCCAAACCCTGCATCAGGGCACTGGCTCCGAGTCGATTGGCTCCATGGTCCGAAAAATTGGCCTCTCCGATGACGAAAAGCCCCGGGATATTGCTCTGGAGTTCGTAGTCCACCCAGAGTCCGCCCATGGTGTAATGCACCGCGGGATAGATTCGCATCGGCGTTTGGTAAGCGTTCTCGCCCGTGATGTTTTTGTACATCTCGAAAAGGTTGCCATAGCGCTCGCGCACCGTGCTTTCACCGAGCCTTTCTATGGCATCGGCAAAATCCATATAGACGCCAAGGCCGCCTGGACCAACCCCCCGCCCTTCGTCACAGACTTCTTTGGCTGAGCGCGACGAAATATCACGGGGAGCAAGATTGCCGTAGCTGGGATATTTCCTTTCCAGAAAATAATCACGGTCCGCCTCAGAGATCTCGGAGGGCTTCTTACCGCAGTCCTCTTTGCGCTTAGGCACCCAGACTCGGCCATCATTGCGGAGGGACTCACTCATGAGAGTCAGCTTTGACTGATATTCTCCACTGACCGGAATGCAAGTCGGATGAATTTGGGTGTAGCAGGGATTGGCAAAGAGGGCTCCGCGGCGGTAAGCACGGTAGGTCGCCGTGACATTGCAGCCCATCGCGTTGGTCGAAAGATAGAAGGCATTGCCGTATCCCCCCGTGGCCATGATGACCGCATCAGCCGCATGAGACTCGATTTCTCCCGTAACCAAATTGCGCACCACGACTCCCTTGGCGTGGCCATCAACTAGAACTAAGTCGAGCATCTCGTGACGAGGATGCATCTTCACCGTCCCGGCAGAAATTTGATGACTCAGCTCGGAGTAAACCCCCATCAACAATTGCTGCCCCGTCTGCCCGCGGGCGTAAAATGTGCGCGAGACCTGTGCCCCCCCGAACGACCGGTTGGCCAGCATGCCGCCGTACTCGCGGGCGAAGGGCACACCTTGGGCGGTGCACTGATCTATGATGCCGCTACTCACCTCAGCTAAACGGTGGACATTGGCCTCCCTCGAGCGAAAGTCTCCCCCCTTGATCGTGTCCATGAAAAGACGATCTACGCTGTCGCCGTCATTTTGATAATTCTTGGCCGCGTTGATTCCACCCTGCGCCGCGATGCTATGAGCCCGCCGGGGACTGTCCTGATAACAGAAACATTTTACGTTGTACCCCTGCTCACCGAATACCGCTGCCGCCGAGCCCCCCGCCAGACCCGATCCGACGACGATCAGCTGGTAGCGCCGCTTGTTGGCCGGGCTAACTAGTTTGCTGGCGGCCTTGTAATTGGTCCACTTATCGGCCAGCGGTCCCTCGGGAATTTTTGGATCTAAGGAAATGGTACTCATGGAATCAAGGGAGGGTTGTGGTTGGCCGAGCGATTCGCTCAGCCGCGGGCAAAATCTTCAGATAACCACTCAAGGCAGCGATCGGAATCGAGGCAAAACCAAGCATGAGCAACCAAGCAACCACGACGGAGCTGTGCCTAATCAATGAAAATGACTTTCGACTATTCAAACCAAGGGTCTGGTAAACGCTAGAAATTCCATGGCTCAGATGCATCCCCAGCAGGACGAGGCTGAGGAGGTAGAACCCAGAGACCCATGGATTATGAAAGCTGAGAATCACCATGGCGGCGACATCGTGGCGTCCTTCGAGATCGTAGAGGTCGGAGTGAGAACTCATCCCGGCGGCGAACTGCAGAACATGAAAGATCAAAAAACTCAGGACAACCAATCCACTCAAAGCCATGCTGCGGGCAAAGATGGTGCTCTGCAATCGAGCTCGGACCGCATACCGCTGGGGCCGGACCCGGCGATTGGCGATCACGAGAGAGATGGTGGTGCCGATATGAAGCAAAAAGACAAAAACCAGTCCGAGGCGTGCCCCCCAGAGAAGCAGAGGACTGGCATGCAGAGCCTGAGCATAAATATTGATTCCCTCGCCATAGGACCCAGCGTAAATCGTTAAATTTCCCGCTAAGTGCGCCAGAACAAAGAAAATCAGAAGGACTCCGGAGAGAGCGACAACCCACTTTTTACCGATTGAGGAGGCTAGAAAAACTAGCAAAGGGTTGGGGTGGCGAATACCAGAAGAAACAGGTGCCACAGACATAACGACAATCACACTATTAGTTTTCCTAATAGTTACAACAAATAAATCTGAGGCCTCCACCCCTAAGCCCAAAATAGCTTGTCCACGGTGAATCCAAGCAAATTTTCCGACGATTTTAGGGTAGTCAGCCGACAATTCCCGCCACGGTGCCGGTCAGAAAACAGGCCAAACTTGCTCCGATCAGGGCCTTCCAACCGAAGCGGGCTAAAGTCTCCCGCTGCGATGGAGCCAATCCGCCTATTCCTCCAATCTGAACACCGATCGAGACGATATTGGCAAAGCCCGCCAGAGCATAGGTGAGGATCATCAGGTTCCGAGGATCCGCAAAAGCTCCTTCCGCTTTCATTTCTCCCAACCGGACAAAGGAGACAAACTCATTGAGCACCGTTCGCTGGCCGAGCAGCGCTCCCGCTGACATGACCGAGTCACTACTCATACCCATCAGCCAAGCCACCGGCGCAAAAATCATTCCGAGGAGAAAATCCAAAGAAAAACCAGAACACAGCCCATTCGTCCACAAGACGACCCAGCTGTTGAGTCCGGTGGCCGCCCCAATCCCATCTTTCAAAACAAAGTTAATCAGGGCAACTAAGGCAGTAAACACTAGCAACATGGCCCCAACGTTAACCGCCAATTTCACTCCGTCGGTCGTACCGCGGCATATGGCATCGAGCAAGTTTACCCCGTTACTTTGCGAGTTCAGATGCAGCGAAGTGTCTACCGGTTCCGTTTGGGGGAGGAGGATCTTGGCGATCATCAAGGCGGCCGGAACGGTGATGACCGACTTGGTCAACAAATAGGTGGCAAAGACCAACTGCTGCTCTGGATCTCCACCCCCGAGCAGGCTAATGTAGGCCACCATGACGGCACCGGCAACGGTCGCCATTCCTCCAATCATAATGCAGAGAATCTCTGACTTTGTCATGGTCTCCAACCAAGGACGGATGAGGAGAGGCGCCTCGGTCTGCCCAAGAAAGACATTGGCCGATGCCGAGAGTGTTTCCGGACCGGAAAGCCGCATTGTCTTCGAAAAAATCCAAGCCATCCCCTGGACTATCTTGGGGAGAATTCCCAAGTGATAGAGGGCCGCACTGAAGGCTGAGAAAAAGACAATGGAGGGAAGCACGCTCAGGGCAAAGACAACCCCATGGGCCTGTTCGTCCACGAGGGAGCCAAAGAGAAATCGCGTCCCCTCAGTGGAGAATCCGAGGAGTCGGACAAAAAACAACCCGACCAGTTCCACCCCGGCCCGCACCCAAGGCACATGCATCACCAAAGCCGCAAGGGAAAACTGAAGAATCAGCCCCACCCCGACCACCCGCCATGGGATAGCCCGACGGTTCTCGCTGAGCAAGACGGCCAGCCCAATAAAGACCGCAATCCCAAGGAGCCCACGCAATATCAGGACAATCTCTTCCACCAAGGACAAGCGTACATTTCCCCTAGGCAGGGCACAGGTAAAAGTGACCGGGGCCTCTGTTGACGAAAGAGAAAGTTATTGAGGCCCCCACCTAACCCAGCCGATCTAGGAGAGGCGCCAGGGCCGAAGCTGGGGAGAAAACCGAGTCGGCCAAGGCCCGGGCACCAGCGCAGTGGAGTGCCCTATCCGAGGAAATTTCTGCCACCTGCTTGGCCGCTCCTGAGGCGTCGACAAAAGACAAAAAGCCCGGGCGCGGTTCCACCACCGAGGGCCACCCTGTATCTTGCAGTACCA
>CAXMPH010000095.1:0-5407 GCA_964195055.1 uncultured Chthoniobacterales bacterium
CATCTGAGCTAAACTATGTCTTTTCTCGTGGCTTTGGGGCGGCTTCTCTCTGGGGGACGGCGCCTGCTAGGAGTCCCCGCTGCAGCTCTACTTGCGGGGATCTAGGGTGTCGCGTAGGCGGTCCCCGAGGTAGTTGAGGGCGAGCAAAGTGGAGGTCATCGTGGCAGCAGGAAAGAGGAGGAGCCACCAGTAGATTTTCAAGGGGTTGATCGACTGGGCGCCCTCGCTGAGTAGGGAACCCCAACTGGCTTGGGGGGGCTGGATACCAAGGCCGAGGAAGCTCAAGAAGGACTCATCAAGGATGACCGCTGGGACGGTGAGGGTGAGGTAGACGATGATAAGGGGAAGGATGTTGGGGAGGAGGTGCCGGAGGATGATTTTGCCATGGGACTGTCCCAGGGCCTGGGCGGCATGGACGAACTGCCGTTCTTTGAGTGAAAGGACCTGCCCCCGCACGATGCGCGCCATGGTGAGCCATTCGATCAGTCCGAGGGTGAGGACCAGAATAACAATGCGGGAGTAACCAATGAGCCAGGGCCAGTCCATCCTCGAAGCAAAGTCACGCAGGTGCCCGTCGAAAGTATTGATGAAAATGAGGATGAAAATAAGCCGCGGCACGGAATAGAGAATATCGACCAAACGCATCATCAGGCTGTCCACCTTGCCTCCGACGTATCCGGCAATGAGACCGTAGGCGGTACCGAGAGAGAGGCTGATGGCCGCGCCGGCTAGCCCGACGATGAGAGAGATGCGAGCCCCGAGGAGGACGCGGTAGAGGAGGTCCCGTCCGTTCAAATCCGTGCCAAAGGGGTGGGCCCAGGTGGGAGGCGAATATTGGAGGGGCCCCGGCTCGCGGTAACTCTCAGGAAAAAGTTCCGGACCGATGGCCGCCGCCAGTCCAATGAGGAGGAGGACGCCAAGGCAGACCCGCGCCGTGGGACGCCGAAGGACGCGGGTCGCGGTACCGGGCTCAAGCATCGAGGCGGATGCGCCGGTCAAGCAGCGCGTAGCTGGCATCGACCAGCAGGTTGAAGGTGATGAGCAAGGCGCAGTAGACGATGACGATACCACCGAGAAGGAACCCATCTCGGTTGAGGATGGAGTTGACGAAAAATCCCCCGGCTCCGGGAATATGGAAGACGGTCTCGACCACGATCGAACCGGTGAGAAGGTGGGCCGCGAGGGGGCCGAGGTAGGTAACCACTGGGAGGATGGCAACGCGGAGAGCGTGCTGGTAAACCACCTTTCGCTCGGGCAGGCCCTTGGCCCGGGCGGTGCGGACAAAATCTTGATGGAGAACCTCAAGCAAGCTGGTTCGCATCAATCGCGCGACCACCGCAGCGAAGGGAAGTGCGAGGGTTAGGGCGGGAAGAATGACCTGGGCGGGTGAGCCCCAGCCACCGACCGGGAGCCACTTTAACCACAGACCAAAAACAAGGACGAGGACGGGACCGACAACGAACATGGGAAGTGACAGGCCGAGGAGGGCTGCTCCCATGGCGAAGCGGTCGGCGGCGGTGTTACGTCGCACCGCCGCGAAAGTGCCGAGCCAGATACCTCCGGTGGTGGCAAGGAGGAAAGCAATCCCCCCAAGGGCAAAGGTAACAGGAAGAGTCTGGCCGAGGATTTCGTTGACGCTACGGCCGCGGTATTTGGTGGAGAGGCGTAGGTCACCTTGGGCTACGTCGGCAAGGTAGCCGGTGAACTGGGACCAAAGCGGCCCGTCCAGTTGGTACTTGGCTAGGAGCTGAGCCTCGATCGCCGGAGGAATCTTGCGCTCGCGGTCGAATGGGCCGCCGGGGGCGAGGCGGATGAGGAAGAAGGTCAGGGTGATAACCGAAAAAAGAACAAAAACCAGCGCCGGGAGGCGTTGGAGGATGAGCTTTAACACTGGTGCAGATTAGGAAAGAGAGCAGTCGGGTAAAAGGAGGAACCGATCCTGATTTACTATTGTAGGAGGTGACCGTGGGACGGATGCTGCTACCTTAGCCATCGGCAGATATGACACCCTACTTTTTGCCTAAGCCCAGTCCCTCAGCTCAGGAGAGTTGGCATTTTACCCTTTTTTAGGACGATGACTCCTCCGCGCTACCATGAAAAATAGGGCTGATCATCCTGCGGTTCACGTGGTGGGGATTGATGTTGGCGGCCCCGGCAAAGGCTACCATGCCGTCGCCCTGTCTGGTGGCCGCTACCTTGCCCACCTCGCCACAAAAGATGTGGAATATCTTTCTCATTGGTGCGCTGAGGTACAGCGCTCCCAAGTCGTCGCCGTCGACGCGCCCTGCTGCTGGAGCAAGAACGGTCGAGCTCGTCCAGCGGAGCGCGCCCTCATAGAAAGAGGTATCCATTGTTTCTCGACCCCGACGCGCGAGAGGGCGGCCGTCCATCCCAAGGGGTACTTCGACTGGATGCTTCAAGGTGAGCTCATCTTTGAAAAACTTCGGGATAATTTTCCGCTTTGCTCCCGCTGGCCTGAGATAAGGCAGAGGTATTGTTTCGAGACTTTTCCTCATGCCGTCTCTTGGCAATTGCGCGGAGGTAATGCTCTCGCCTCCCAGAAGAGAAGCCAGCGACGCCAGCTCTTAAGCGAAGCTGGGATCAAGGTGAGCCCATTATCCAATATTGATTTGGTGGATGCGGCCCTCTGTGCCCTTACGGCATGGCATGCCGTATCAGGAAAGCCGTGTCAGAGCTTTGGCGATGGGGAAACCGGACTGATTATTGTGCCGGAGCAGGCAGACATCTAAGTTTACCACTCGGGTGGGTGCCAGAGTTCCGACGGAGTGGCGGGGGGAGCTCCTAAGGGCTAGTTCTGGACCGCCCCGATCCCTTCCTTCCCTTGCATGTAGGGGAGGGTGCTGGCAGTGGCCCGCACCGCCTCGACTCCCTCTAGGAGATCGGCGATGGCGTCCCAACGCCCGTTGATCAAAGCTCCCTTGGCATGGTCCGGAAGCATGGCGGGAAAACTGACGTCGGCAATACTTACGGTCCCGGCGGGGAGATCGATGTTTATTTCCGACGGCGGGGATTCCTTGATCAAGGTAGCGAGAGAGCGGATATCTCGTCCGTCCATGACGAGGCAGGGCATGCCGAGGGTGATGGCGTTGCCAAAGAAAATTTCAGCGAAACTCTCGGCTAAGACAGCGCGGAAGCCGTAGCGGTAGAGGGCTTGGGGCGCGTGTTCGCGGGAACTGCCACAACCAAAGTGGCTCCCGGTCAGAAGAATGGTGGCGCCAGCATAGGTTGGGTCATCAATGGGATGGGACTTGGCGCGTCCATCCTCCTCGAAGCGCTCGTCGTAGAAAAGGTACTCTCCCAATCCGTCGAAGGTGATGCACTTCATGAAGCGGGCCGGGATAATCCGATCAGTGTCGACGTCGTCACCGGGAACGTAGACACCGGTGCCGGCGAGTTGGGAAATTTGGGCGAGGGACATATGGTATTACCTTGGGCAGTTTGCCGGAGTCGAAAGAGACAGGGAAAAAATCTAGCTGAGGTCGAAGGTCTCGCGGGCGTCGCTGATTTCCCCGTTGACCGCGGCGGCCGCCACCATGAGAGGGCTCATGAGAATGGTGCGTCCGGTCGGACTACCTTGGCGGCCTTTGAAGTTGCGGTTGCTCGAACTGGCGCAGAGTTGGTCTCCGATGAGCTTGTCTGGGTTCATGGCTAGGCACATCGAACAACCGGCCCCCCGCCATTCGAAACCGGCCGAGCGGAAGATCTCGGCCAAGCCCATAGACTCGGCGAGGGCAGCAACGCCTTGGGACCCAGGCACGACAATGGCTTTGACCCCGGGGCGGACCTTGCGACCCTCGAGATATTTGGCCACCTCCTGCAAATCACTCAGGCGCCCGTTGGTACATGATCCGAGAAAGGCGACATCGATCTTGGTCCCTTTGAAGGGAAGACCTGGGCGCAGTTTCATGTGAGCGTAGGCCTCTTCTGCGGTGGCACGATCCTTCTCCGGTAGGTTGGCTGGGGCGGGAAGATTTTCGTCGATAAAGATGGCCTGTCCCGGGTTGATCCCCCAGGTGACGGTAGGAGCAATCTCGGAGGCAGAGTACTTTACCAAGTCATCGTAAACGGCATCGGCATCGCTGGCGTAAGATCCCCACTGAGCCGCCGCGGCATCGTGGTCTGCCTCGGCCGGGGCGTAGGGACGACCGCGTAGGTAATCGAAGGTGGTTTTGTCCGGGTTGACATACCCGACCCGCGCCCCACCTTCGATCGACATGTTGCAGATGGTCATGCGCTCTTCTTGGGTGAAGTTATCAATGGTCGAGCCAGCGTACTCATAGGCGTAGCCAAGTCCTCCGTTGACCCCGAGCTTTCGGATAATGTGAAGGATGACATCTTTGGCGTAGACCCCAGGGGAAAGTTTTCCGTCGACCTCGATGCGGCGGACCTTAGGTTTGCGCAGGGCCATGGTCTGGGTGGCGAGGACGTCCCGGACCTGACTAGTTCCGATACCAAAGGCGATGGCGCCAAAGGCCCCATGGGTCGAGGTGTGGGAGTCGCCGCAGGCGATGGTGGTGCCGGGCTGGGTAATACCCTGCTCGGGTCCGACAATGTGGACAATCCCTTGCTGCCCACTCGAGAGGTCAAAAAATTTGATGCCAGAGTCAGCACAATTCTTGCGCAACTCCTTGATCATGGCATCGGCGAGGGTATCCGAAAACGGCTCCTCCCGCTGGTCGGTCGGAACGATGTGATCGACCGTGGCAAAAGTGCGCTGGGGATAAAGCACCGGCAGTTTGAGGTCGCGCAGCATGCCGAAGGCTTGTGGACTGGTAACCTCGTGGATGAGGTGGGTTCCAATGAGGAGTTGGGTCATGCCATTGGGCAATTGACGCACGGTGTGCGCCTCCCAGACTTTATCAAACAACGTTTTGCCCATAAGAAGGTGGATACATTAACTGGAGAATGCGGAGGCGGCAAGTGCGGCTGAGTAAAACCTGCTCGGCTTATCTGAAGTGACTTGCTTGATCGTTTTGCCTTAGCTGGGAATGGGGACTGGTTCGAGGTGCCAAATTTCTTTGGCGTACTCGGTGATAGTGCGGTCACTGGAGAATTTGCCCACTCGGGCGGTATTGAGTACGGCCATCTTAGCCCAGCGGGATTTGTCTTGGAAGGCGAGGGAGACTTTGTCCTGCATCTCGCAGTAGGAGCGAAAGTCGGCTAAGCAGAGGAATGGGTCGTGGTAGAGCAGGTTATCCCGTAGAGGGGCGAGAACGTGGGCCCCTTCAGACTTGGTGAAGAAATCCGTGCCGAGCCAGTCGAGTACGGCGGTGAGTTCGGGGTCAGACTCGGCGAAACTCGAGGGGTTGTAGCCCTCGGAGACCAGTTGCTGCGCCTCTTCGACTGTCCTGCCAAAGATGAAGATGTTATCGGAGCCTACCTCTTC
>CAXMPH010000096.1:0-279 GCA_964195055.1 uncultured Chthoniobacterales bacterium
CTTCCTTACATTCCCTCGAGCCAAATTCCCTCTTTAGCCGACGAAGTCCATCACGACCCACTGGACGCTCTCGACGGTGGCCCCGATGGACTCGACCTGATTCGTCGCCTCATCGATACTGCACCCTCCTACCTCACCCCCGGTGGCCAGCTCCTATTGGAGTTTGGCCTCGGCCAAGAAGAGGATATCTCCAAAATGCTCACCGCACGCAAATTTCGGGACATTTCCATCCGCGCCGACTATCAAAACATCCCGCGATTTGCGGCAGGCTTTCATGGA
>CAXMPH010000096.1:289-5371 GCA_964195055.1 uncultured Chthoniobacterales bacterium
CGGCACGGTGCGCATCAGTGGATCAAAGAACTCCTCCCTTCCTATTCTTGCTGCCGCCCTGCTGACCCGCGAAAAATGCGTCATCCGCGGCGTCCCGGACCTGAGCGACATCCACTACATGCTGACCATCCTCAGCTCACTCGGTTGCGAGGTCGAGCGAGCCAGCGGGGTAGTCACCATCGAAGCGAACAAAATCCGCACCGAGGCGCCTTACGATCTGGTTCGCAAAATGCGCGCCTCGGTCTGCGTCCTCGGTCCCCTGCTTGGTCGTGAAAAAGAAGCCTGTGTTTCACTACCCGGCGGCTGCGTTATTGGCGATCGTCCGGTGGATCTCCATCTCCGAGGCTTCGAAGCCCTTGGGGCGGTGGTGCGGGTCACCGGCGGCAATGTCAAAGTCCTCGCCTCCGACCTTCACGGTGCCAGAGTCAAGATGGTTGGAAAATATGGGAGCACCGTACTCGGAACCGACAATGTCATGATGGCGGCGGTCCTCGCCAGCGGCACCACCATAATCGAAGGCGCGGCCGAGGAACCCGAGGTGAGCGATCTGGCTCAATTCCTTATTGCCATGGGGGCCAAGATAGAAGGTGCCG
The DNA here is from genome assembly GCA_964195055.1 of uncultured Chthoniobacterales bacterium. Classification (GTDB taxonomy): domain Bacteria; phylum Verrucomicrobiota; class Verrucomicrobiia; order Chthoniobacterales; family JACTMZ01; genus JACTMZ01. The sequence continues at coordinate 883 of CAXMPH010000096.1, forward strand.
GCACCTCACGCATCATTATCGAGGGCGTCAAGGAACTCCATGGCACCGACTACACCGTCATTCCTGACCGCATTGAGGCTGGCACTATGCTGGTTGCCGGTGCCATTACTGGGGGAGAAATCACCGTTAAAGAAGTACGTCCAGACCACCTTCAATCCATCGTCGAAGCGCTCCAAAAGGCTGGTTTCCATCTTGCCGTCGGACGGGATAGCATCACCCTCTCACCTCACCGCGGACTTCTCCCACTCCACCTTGAAACCAGTCCCTACCCTGGGTTTCCCACTGATATGCAGGCCCAAATGTGTGCCCTCCTCGTCCGCGCTCCGGGCCAGAGCATCGTCACCGACCACATTTTTCCTCAGCGTTTCATGCATGTGGCTGAACTAGCCCGGATGGGCGCTCAGATACATCTGGAAACTCCGACGGCCTATATCACCGGCAACGGCCACCTCAGCGGCGCCCCGGTCATGGCCAGCGACCTCCGGGCCTCAGCCGCCCTCCTCCTCGCCGGACTGGAAGCCGAGGGGATCACTGAGGTCAACCGCGTCTACCACATCGATCGAGGCTACGAACGAATTGACGAGAAACTCAACAACGTTGGCGCTCATATCGAACGGGTCAAAGCTTAACTCCGACCCTTTGACATCGGTTCAGCGTCCCTTAGCTTTGACCTTCAGTCCACCATGACACACTCCCACCGCGACTTTATCAGCCACGCCCCCGGATTTTGGCCTTCGGCCAGCAAACCCGAATGGAACGACTGGCGATGGCAGATGCGCAACAGCATTAAAAATCTTGGCCAAGCCGAAGAACACCTCCTACTCAACCCAGCCGAACGTGAAGGACTCCTACTAACAGCCCACAAGCTGGCCTTCGCCATCACCCCTCATTACTTCAACCTCATCGAAGCGGACAATTCGGAGTGCCCGATCCGTCGGCAAGTCATGCCCTTGGCCGCCGAGGCCACCGTGAGCCCGGGGGAGATGTCCGACCCCTGCGGCGAGGACGACCATATGCCGGTGCCGGGCCTCGTCCACCGCTACCCGGACCGGGTTCTCTTTCTCGTTACCGACCGCTGTGCCAGCTACTGCCGCTACTGCACTCGGAGTCGGGTGGTTAGCGGGGTCGGGGAGCAGGAGCTAGAGACAGATTTTGAGGCCGTTTACGACTATCTGGAAAGACATACTGAGGTCCGTGACGTTCTTCTCTCCGGGGGTGACGCCCTCCTCCTTTCTGACGAAAAGCTCCGAAAAATCCTCTCTCGCCTACGAGCAATACCTCACATCGAATTCCTCCGGATTGGCTCGCGAGTCCCTATCTTTCTCCCCCAGCGCATCACCCCAGAACTCTGCGCCATGCTCCGAGAATTTCACCCACTCTGGATGAGCGTTCACGTTAACCACCCCCGAGAACTTACCATCGAGGTACGTGACGCCTTGGGTCGACTGGCCGATGCCGGTATTCCACTAGGAAATCAGAGTGTGCTCCTCGCCGGAGTCAACGATGACTCCGAGACGATGCGCACCCTCATCCAGAAACTACTCCGCTGCCGCGTCCGTCCTTACTACCTTTACCAGTGCGATCTCATCCACGGATCAGCCCATCTCCGCACCAGTGTGGCCAAGGGGCTGGAGATCATCGAATCGTTGCGCGGACACACCACAGGTTATGCCGTCCCCCAGTACGTCATCGATGCGCCCGGAGGTGGTGGGAAGGTCCCGATTAGTCCGGGCTACGTTCTCCATCACGACAAAGAAAAAGTGGTTCTGCGCAACTACGAGGGTCGCACCTTCGAGTACCCAGAAAAAACAAACGATACCTCAGCGACGATCCGTCCCGAGGCCATCCTCGATTACTAATAGACATGGCCACGATCATCGTACGTCCACGGGCCCGGGTTTTTCACGGCCACGACTGGGTCCACGACAACGAGGTCCTCAAAGTCACTGGCGCGCCCCAAGATGGTGACGTCGTAGGATTGAAAGATCAGCGAGATCGTTACCTCGGCAGCGCCATCTACAACAGTCATTCGAAGATTCCGGCACGTCGCTTCTCCCGCCAGCGCCAAGACCTCGATGCCGACTTCTTTCTCCGCCGCGTGGCCATGGCGACCGAATACCGGGATAAGCTCGGACTCGATCCGCAGGCACGGCGGGAAATCTGGAGTGAAAGCGATGGATTGCCGGGCGTCATTGTCGACCGCTATGGCGACTGTGCCGTGTTGCAGACGCTGACCCTCGCGATGGACCAACGCAAAGAACTTCTGGCCAATGCCATTATGGAGGTTTTCTCTCCACGCTGCCTTATCGAACGCAACGATGCCCCCGTGCGAAAAGCCGAAGGAATGGACTCGCAAACCGGCATCCTCCGCGGGGAAGCCCCCGGACCACTGGAGATAACTCTGGGGGGGATGAAGTTCGGCCTCGACCTTCCGAGTGGACAAAAGACCGGCCTCTACCTCGACCAAGGAGACAACTACTCCTTACTTGCCCCTCATGCCCGAGGACTCCGCGTCCTCGACTGCTTCAGCAACCAAGGCGGCTTTGCCATAGCCTGCGCTCAGGCGGGCGCCAAAAGTGTCACCGCCCTCGAGATCTCGGGAAGCTCCTGCGAGGCCCTCAAAAGCAACGCAGACCGCAACAAGGTCGACCTCAAAGTTTTGGAAACGGACGTTTTTAACTGGCTCAAGACCGCGGTGGGCCGCAAGGAGCAATACGACCTCATCATCCTCGATCCCCCTTCATTCACCCGAGACCGTGCCAGACTCAAAGACGCCTTCCGCGGCTACAAAGAGATCCACCTTCGAGCGGCAAGTCTGCTTAGCCCTCGAGGACTTCTTGCCAGCTTTTGCTGCTCTCATCATGTGTCAAACTCCGCTTTTCTCGATGTCATCGGTCAGGCTATGGTCGATGCCAAGAAAACAGCCCGTCTTCGAGCCCATTACTTTCAACGTCCCGACCACCCCATGGTGCTGGGTCTCCCTGAATCCGCCTATCTCAAGGGCTTCCTCTTTGAGATGGCCCCAGGCCGATAAGGCCGGCTGGTTCTTTCCTAGGCCAAATTTCGGCCCCTTGAATATTGGACCTGCGGTGGCTCATAGATTTTTGATTGATCGAGCCAGCAGCCCCGATTTTCAATTTTGCCCGTCTTGAGACAATTTAAGTCATCTCTGCGGCAAAACCTGTTCATTCATCGAGAAACATGTAGCAAGGAGGACGTGCCCGCTCCTCAAGATCCGCTGGTCCGTGCCTACCTTGCTTACCTCCAAGACGAGCGCAATGCCTCGCCCCGTACCTTGGAGAATTATCAAAGGGCCCTCCGCGATGCCTCTACCTTTTTTGGAACAAAAACTTGGCGAGCCGCCCAAGCCGAAGATTTTCGAGCGTATCTTTTTGCCCTGATGAAAAGCGATCGGGCCCGCTCAACCATCCGATTGGAGTTTGCTGCCCTCCGCAGCTTTTATCGATTCCTCTGCGAGCGTAAAAAACTGACTGCCAATCCACTGCTTTCTGTACTCTTGCCAAAAATGGAGAAGAATCTCCCAGTTTTTCTTACCACCACCCAAATTGAGAGCCTGCTGCGTGCCCCTCAGCAATCGCCAGAAGAAAAACAAGCGCCGGCATGGATGCGCTGGCGCGATACGGCAATCCTCGAACTTTTCTATTCGAGTGGCTTACGGCTCTCCGAACTAGCCGCCCTCGACGTGCGCCATATCGATCCCTACGGCGAAACTGTCCGAGTTTTGGGGAAAGGCTCCAAGGAACGTATCGTCCCCGTGGGTGAACTCGCCCTCCAGGCCATCCAAGAATACCGGCAGCGCGCTCAGGTGCAGGTGGGGCCGCTCTTTCTTAGCAAGCTTCGCCGGCGTCTAGGAACGGGATCCATCTGGAGTATGGTCAAAAAGTACCTGCGCCAGGCAGAGATTCCCGTGATGGCCAGCCCGCACAAGCTGCGCCATAGCTTTGCTACCCATCTTCTTGATGCCGGCGCTGACCTGCGCAGTGTCCAGAGTCTCTTGGGTCACGCCAGCCTCTCTACCACCCAAATTTATACCCACGTCACCACGGAGCGGATTAAACGTGCCTACGACAGTTCCCATCCCCGAGCCTGAAACGGCTTTACCTCAAGCGAGCCACCGCTCTCCTTTGCCAGTGAAAGCGGGAGAAAAGGGAGAAACCTCAATTAACCACCCGAACTCGGGTGCCATGCGATACATTGACGAAGAAAATCTGCGCCATGCGTTCCGGCATCCGAATGCAACCGTGGGAGGCAGCGAAACCAGGGAGAAACCCTGCATGCATTCCGACGCCGCCGTGGATGCGCATGAAGTAGGGCATGGGGGCGCCTCGGAAAGTGGTTCCGAGAGGCTTGGAATCCGTCTTCACCCCAATATTTGACACCACCACATTGCCAGAACCATCGACGTAATCTCCGTAGAGGTTGGATGCATGATTCTTACTTTTCTGAGTAATTTTGAAATTGCCTGAGG
>CAXMPH010000097.1:0-5360 GCA_964195055.1 uncultured Chthoniobacterales bacterium
GCCCACGCCCAGATATTTGGGGTCGGTATTGAACGAGTAGGCGGTGAGGAAGCTGATGCGGGCGGTCTGGTCGACACTGAAACTCATCGATTGAGCTGCAAAATTGTAGTTGATGGTTTCGCCTACTTCCCCGGTAACATACCCACTTGCCGATACCGTGAAATCATTCGCCCTGTCGGGGTTAACCGTATTGCCAAGGATATCCGCCGGTGACGAAGAGGTAATTAGAACTACCCCGAAGAGACACGTAGCGAATTTTTTCAAAAATGAGTTTGTAGATATTGCCATATTTTCACTCAATCACTTAATCTCTAATAATCAAAATGCTTTTCCAATTATTTCCGCGGTTAGGCAAAAGCTATTGATGCCGGTAAAGGGCGGCGAGGGCTGCTCCGATGGCCTGGGATAGGTCCCCCAGTACCGCGGGGACAATGCGCAAGGTCTCGCGCTGGGCCGGCCAGAGATAAGGTAGAGCTGTGCTACGGATGGTGCTGAGGTAGCGTTCGCGGAACTCTGGGGTGGTGGCATGCGGGTCCATCAACCCGCCACCAACCACCACGATGCCGGCGTCTAGGGTCATCATTAGGCTGGCAATGTGCAAACCCATGACCTGGGCTTGGAAGTCGAAGATGGCCTCGGCCATGGGATCGCCACTTTGGGCGCGGGTCCGTAAGGAAAGGACCTTCTCATGTAGGGTTGCTGGCGAGGTAACGAACTCGTGATCGGGAAAGTCCACAAGCTTCTCCGCCAAAAGGTGGGGTAGGCCAGAAATGGTGGTGTAAGCCTCGACGCAGCCCCAGTCGCGCCCGCAACCGCAGGGCAAGGCTGGTCCGGAAAGGCCGAGGAGATGAAGCGGTGCTGGGAGATGACCGGATTCGAGCCCCGCCAGAGTATCGCCCTCGAGAGGGAGACCATCCACTCCGATGTAGGCACAACCCAGCCCGGAGCCGGGCATGAGCATGAGGACGGAAAGGTTTTGTTCTCCACGGGCGCTCCTTGCCTCGGCTACCCCGCCGTAGTTGCCGTCATTACCAACCACAAGGGGGAGAGGGCGTGCTGCCCGCTTGCTTAGGGCAGCTTGGTAATCTTGGTGGACATTCCATCCGGCAAATTCCTCAGGGAAGTTGGCCGACCTGTCCATGATGCCGTAGCCAAGATAGGGCCCAGGGATAGCCAAGCCGACGCCGGCGACTTGCGACCAAGACAGATCATTGGCGAGAAGGAAAGCCTCGACCGCTTCAATCCAACCCGTAATGACGGCCTCGCGTCCTCCCGCCGAGCCGGTCGGTCGCTGCAAGGGTTCTGCCGCGAGGGCTTCCCCGCTGGCCCGCACTGCGGCAATTTTTGTGGTGGTTGCCCCGCTGTCGGTGCCGATAAAAATATTGGAGTTATTCATAAATCTTGAGAATGAGCCGCCCCACCGAAAACAGGGAGGGTTGCTTCTTTTTGGAGGAGGTGAAGTTTGCCCCTCATCTTGGCTCCCGCCGAGGAGATGCTCGGGGCAAGAGTGGGGGGTGGGGTTTGGAGGAAAGCCATAGCGAAAGGGTAGGAAACAGAACGGCCTAAGTCTGGTCAAGTGCACGAATAATTTTCGCCACTCGTCCCAAGGTCTCCGAGACCATGGAAGCCAGAGGCTAAACAACTCCAGCGACAGACAAGAGGGTGGGTCCAGCTTTGGACCAAGTCGAAGGTTCCCAGGAGGGATCCCCTAGCTTCTGCCACGCTAAGGACTACGCGGATGTTGGACTTTGGTGGACCTTTTGGCTGCGCGGAGGCCTCTCCCGACCGAGAGAGGCTGCTTCTTGCCACTGGCGTGGATTTTGTTTAAGATATTAAATTCGTCGTGATTCCTTTCCTCTCTTCATTATTTCATGGCAAATTTTTCTCTAAGGGATTGTTAAGACTCTTTTTGCTCCTCGTTTTCTGCCTTCCTTTTTCGGCGGAGGCCATTCCGAAGCACGCTTTACCTGACTTTGCTGTTCCTTCCCAAAGAGGGATCAATGATCCGGCGGCAAAATTAGAGAAAAAGTCCTCTCCGGTTAGGCGTGGATTTTTTGAAAAGCTTTTTCGACCTGGAAAAAACGTGGTGGTGGAAGCAGAGAGCGGTAAAAAAATCATCCTCGATAGTCGCATGCGCGAGGCCGCGCGTCTGGCCGAACGCTCCGCCCGCTCGCGCCCGCTCAATCGTTGTTGGCGCTTCGTCAAACGCGCCCTCCAGAAAGCCAAAGTGGTTGATTGCTATCCTAAAACCGCTTTGGCCAAGCAAGCTGCCGTGGAACTTTCACAGAACCACGGATTTAAGAAAATCGATGTCAAGAATCCTCATGACGCTCCCGTCGGAGCTGTGCTGGTCTACGGTGGCCGAGGAGCGGGCCATGTCGAGTTCCGTACTGAGACGGGCTTTGTCAGTGATCACGCCTCCCGCAAGCCTTCGCGCCGCCCCCTCATCGGCGTTTTTGTCAAAGCCTTGGAAGGTTAGGTTTGCTCCGGCCTTTAAGAGGTCGAGAAATGGGGTGCCTCAGTCGGAATCAGGGCTCAAGCGGAAGTTGGTTGCTGGCGATTTGGCGGCGTTCGGCTTCCTTGACAATGGACTCGACGGTCTTGCTTGCCTCCTTGATGGCGTGTCCTCGTAAGCCGGCGACGAGGCGGGTGGCCGGTTCGACGTGGTTGGCGTAGCAGATGACCGAGGCTTCGCCGTGGGGCTCGACCCGAAGTGATCCAACCGCCGACTTGGCGAGGAAGGATTCGAGGAGATTCCACCGCACTGTGTAGGTGTCTCCCTCTTTGATGTAGTGGTTGCGGATCAGGTAGTTGATGGTGAAAAGGATGGGGAGTTTGACGGTATAGCGGACGTCCTTGGTCTGATGGTCAGGCTCATTTTCCACCACGGCAGACTTGAGGTTTTCGATGAAGGTGTTGGCGTGCTCGTAGTCGAGGAAGAGTTCGGTGACGGATTGCGGGGTGGCTTCGACTTGTCGGTAAATACGAATCTCCGGCCAGATAGCACCTTCTTTTTCGATGATAACCATCACATTTTCCCCAGCTTCCAGTTTGGCTCGATCTGCCACGCTGAGTTCGTCAAGGACATCGGCCTGACCTTCCATACTGAGAAGGAAAAGAAAAAGGGCGACCAGACACTGCTGGCCTGTTTGGGCGAGGATGGTGGAAAGTTTGGTGATCTTCATCGGATAGGTGGTTGTTTTGCCGACGCCATGATAAGAGAAAAAGCGTGAATATTGACATCTTGACCCTTTTTCCAGGGATGGGCGAGGGCCTCCTTGGCCAAAGTATGCTGCGAATTGCTGGAGAAAAAGGTCTGGCTGACATCCGCCTCCACAATTTGCGCGACTGGGCCCCGGGCAAACACAGGGTGACCGATGAGCCTCCCTACGGCGGTGGGCCTGGGATGGTCCTCAAGGTCGAGCCAGTTTTTCGTGCCCTGAAGGAGCTGCGCCGTCCGGAATCACACGTTGTTCTCCTCTCGGCTCAAGGGGCACCGTTTGATCAGGCGGCGGCACGTCGTCTCTCCACGGTCCCGCATCTTGTGCTCGTTTCGGGGCATTATGAGGGGATGGATCAGAGGGTGGCGGATCATCTGGTGGACGAGGAAATTTCGATTGGCGATTATGTCCTGACCAACGGAACCTTGCCGGCCTTGGTGGTGACCGATGCGGTGGTGCGCTTGCTCCCAGGAGTGCTGGGCGATGACAAGTCGGCGGCCGATGAATCTTTCAGTGACGGCCTCCTCGAGTACCCGCACTACACTCGGCCAGCGGAATTCGAGGGCTGGTCTGTTCCTCCGATCTTGCTCAGTGGAAACCATGCTGCGATTGAGGCATGGCGGCGTGCCCAGGCGAAAGACCGAACCCGCCTCCGGCGCCCGGACTTGGGTGTTTAGCTCCAAGAGGCTTGCCCTTTGGTGTAATCTGACAAGATTCCCTTATTGAAAATCCTACCTATGAGACTGAAGCCTTTCCTTTATGCCGCGGCGCTTTTGCTCGTCGTCGTGGGATTTGTCGTCGGCACCAAAGCCCTCCAAATCGTTCGGCTCAGGTCCTCCAGTGAGGGGGGGCAGGGACCTCCGCCCGAAACTGTCAGCACCACCGAGGTCGTGCTGGATCGCTGGGATCGGAGCGTCGAATCTGTGGGATCTCTCCGGGCTGTTCAAGGCGCCGATCTCAGCACGGAATCCGCCGGAATGCTCTCGAAGATCCTCTTTCAGAGCGGAGAGGAGGTCGAAAAAGGTGACCTCCTCGTCGAGCTCGACACCGCATCGGAGCAGGCCAACCTCCGGGCGGCTCAGGCCGAGGCCGATCTGGCTCGAACCGTCTACCAACGAACCCGCAAGCTCCGAGCCAACAGCACTGTCCCCCAGTCAGAATTAGACTCGGCCGACTCAAACTTACGCATGATGGATGCGCTGGTTGAACAGATCAAAGCGAACATCGGCAAGAAACAGTTGCGCGCTCCTTTCTCCGGGCGCTTAGGTATTCGTGAGGCTAATTTGGGGCAGTTCCTCGATCAGGGAGATAAGATTGTCTCACTTCAGTCATTCGATCCTATCTTCGTCGAGTTTCTCCTCCCCCAGCAGTTGCTTTCTCGTATCGCCCTGGGTCAATCCTTGAGGGTTACCACCGATGTTTATCCGGATGAGGTTTTTCCCGGTGAACTAACCGCGATCAACCCGGAGATCGATCGGGTAACCCGTAATATCCGCTTGCAGGGGACCCTCGACAATCCCGGGGGGGCCCTGCGCTCAGGGATGTTTTCCCGGGTCATTCTGATGATGGAGGGCACCGACGAAGTGGTGCGTATCCCAGTGACGGCTGTCCTCCAGGCACCCTTCGGCGACTCCGTCTTCGTCGTGCTTCCTCCCAGCGAGGGGGGTAGCTCGCTCCTCGTCGAGCAGCGCTTTATTCACACCGGTCCCACCCGGGGTGATTTTGTCTCGGTCGTCGAGGGCCTTCAGCCTGGCGAAACTGTGGTTTCAGCCGGCGCCTTCAAGCTCCGCAACGGATCGTCAATCGTGGTCAATAACGAGATGGCACCCCGTCCCCAGTTGGACCCCAAGCCGGACGACACATGAGGGGGAAACAGTCTGGCGGCCTCAGCATTAAGGGAGGCGGCAACGTCTTCACCGACCTGTTTATTCAGCGACCGGTTCTCGCGGTGGTGGTCGGATTACTTATTCTGATTTGCGGCTTGCAGGCCGTCCTCACCTTGACCGTGCGTCAGTACCCGCGGAGTGACAATGCCTCGGTCGAAATCACCACGGCCTATATCGGAGCCAGTGCTGATCTGGTGCGTGGATTCATCACCACACCAATCGAGCGTACCATCGCGGCCTCGGATGGGATCGA
>CAXMPH010000098.1:0-5313 GCA_964195055.1 uncultured Chthoniobacterales bacterium
TCTCAGTCATGCGACGCTGCCCGGAATCGTCCTGGCGTTTTTGATCGCCTCTGCCCTTGGCATGGGTGGGAAGTCCTATGGACTCTTGATGATCGGAGCCCTCTGCTCCGGCGTGCTTGGCATCTTCGCCGTGCACTGGCTCACACGATCAGGGAAACTTACCGAGGATTCAGCGCTCGGAGTCGTCTTGAGCACTTTCTTCGGAGCGGGCGCTGCCCTTTTGGGCCTGGCACAGCAGGAAAGCAATGCAAGCGCCGCGGGTCTGGAGACCTTCATCTATGGGAAAACCGCTTCGATGCTGGTTCGAGATGCCGCCGTGATCGCCACGACTTCACTAGTCACGATCGCGACGTGCCTGGTATTCTTCAAGGAACTCAGACTGATCTGTTTCGATCAGGAGTACGCGCGTGAACGTGGCATGCCAACCGGCGGATACGATCTGCTGCTCATGGCCATGGTGATCGCGGTCGTCGTCGTTGGCCTCCAAGCAGTGGGACTCGTTCTCGTGATTGCCGTCCTAGTGATTCCACCAGCTGCGGCGCGGTTTTGGACGAATAGGACTGGGCGAATACTTTTTACGGCGGGAATCATCGGTGGACTGGGAGGCTGGTCAGGCACGCTCTCCAGTGCCCTGGCACCTGATCTTCCTGCGGGAGCGATGGTGGTTCTTGCGCTCGGAACGATCTTCGTCGTCAGCCTGATCTTCGGACGACAACGCGGCTTGCTTCGACGAGCATTTCAGCTGAAACGACGAGCACGCTCAATGGAGCGCCACCACGCATTGCGGGCAATCTGGGAGAGCTTGGAGCATTCTGGAGAAGAGAAGTGCCTTAAGGAGGAGATCGCCATGCGTGGCGGATTGGCGACGCCGGCGACGGCACGTCGACTCGAACGCGCTGGTCTGATCATAATCCACGACACCCCACTCCACCCGAGGATCAGTTTCACACCGCAGGGCGAGAAGGCTGCCAGTGAAGTCGTCCGGCGCCACAGGCTGTGGGAGTACTACTTGATCCGTCGGGCAGATTTCGATGAGGACCACGTGGACCGTGGAGCCGACGACCTCGAACACCTCCTTCCACTTGGACTTCTCGATGAACTCGAAAAGGAACTTCAAGCCGAGCGTGGCGCCATTCCACCGAGCCCCCACTCGCTCACCATCCCTGCTCGAAAGACGGAAGGAATAACATGAGCGAGTGGAGCTTTTTCTATGATGGATGGATCATCGCCATCGCTGCCACCTGCGCCATCGCCTGCGCCCTGCCTGGATGTTTTCTAGTTCTCAGACGAATGAGTCTGATGGGCGATGCGATCAGTCACGCCGTTCTGCCGGGAATCGCTATTGGTTTTCTGCTCACCGGATCTCGGTCAAATGGAATCATGTTTGCCGGCGCCATCCTCGCTGGTTTTCTCACGGCATTTTTCTCGCAATGGCTCAAGCGATTCGGCCGAGTAGATGAAGGCGCCGCGATGGGCGTGGTCTTCACCACGCTTTTCGCGATCGGCCTTCTCCTCATCGTCCAAGGCGCTGACTCGGTCGATCTCGATCCCAGCTGTGTCCTTTACGGTGCCCTTGAATTCGCACCACTCGATCTTGTCACGCTGCCGTTCACTGGAGGGCTCGAGGTCCCCAGGGCGTTCCTCATGGTCGCGGTGGTGCTCCTAGTTAATCTTGGGGTAGTAATTCTGTGCTTCAAGGCATTCAGAATCGCCGCCTTCGACCCTGAGCAGGCCAAGGTTCAAGGCACGCATCCCGACCTGATGCATCACCTTCTCATGGGAATGACGGCGATCACCACGGTGGCTTCCTTCGAAGCGGTCGGAAGCATCATCGTGGTGGCGATGATCATCGTTCCAGCAGTCAGTGCACGCCTCTTCGCTCATCGACTCATTACCATGTTCTGCCTCGCCTCGCTCTTCGCCCTAATCTCCGCGGTGCTCGGACACCTTGGAGCGGTCGAACTTCCACATCTCATCGGATACGGGTCTGTTCCCACCTCAGGCATGATCGCCGTCAGCGGCGGGGCAATGCTCTTCCTCGGAATTCTCATCAATCCGGACCGAGGGGTCCTACCAAGAATGATTCGTCGCTGGCGCTTTCGATTTCAGACCACCTCTGAAGACCTTCTCGCGCTTGCATGGCGCCTAGAGGAAGGTGGAGTGCAGACTTCCACTCGGATTCTGACACACGACCTCATGACGGCACGCCAGGTCTCACGGCTCGAGATCGGATGGATACTCAGACGTCTTCTGGCCAGGGGCGCCTTCGAGAGACATAACGACACCGTTCGTCTTACCGAGGTCGGGCGCCTGCGCGCCACCACCTTGGTCCGTTCCCACAGGCTCTGGGAAGCGTGGCTGGCCAAAAGTGCGGGAATCGCACCTGATCATGTGCATGAGACTGCCATGAGGCTGGAGCACGTGACCGATGACGGCATGCTTGAACAGCTAGCGGAAGAAACGGGTACGCCCACTAAAGATCCGCACGGGCGCTCGATTCCAGAATGAGTTCATGAGATCGAAGCCGCAGATTTAGCCAAAACCGCCTCGAAAGAGCCAGAGATAAAGAAAGATGCCGAGGACCAAGCTACCGATGAAGGCCTACCAACCAAGGTTGATCGGGGGAACAACCATGGAGGCATTAGCCCCAACCAAGGTGCCTTGAGACTCTTGAATTGTCTCAGCGATCCCGTCGATAAAATCCACCGAAACGGTTCCGACGGGAACCTTGAGGTAGACCGTCGAGGCGTCGTAGCCGTAACCACGACGCACCACCACCTTCTCCAGCTTGTCTCTTGGGTTGGGGCGCACTCCGGTGACGCTCTCGGCATACGCTGGGGTGTAGACAGTTTGGGGAATGAGCTCGTACTTGATGTACTCATAGGTTTGGGCCGAGCCACCTCGCTCCAACTTGCGAGAGCGTTTCTGCGGCTCGCCTAGACTTTGAGCCACTTCTTCGGGGGTCATCCCGATGGCGACTTTTTTGCCGGCAATAAGCTGATCTACCTGTTTTTTACGCTTTTCCGCTGCCTGAAGATTTGCCACGAAATCGCTTGGCAATTCTGGAAGAAAGGCAGAATCAATCCATGCGACCACCCCTCCCTGCCGAGCCTGACCCCGGACTCGGATCATGCCACCTTGCGAAACTGCATCAATTTTCACCTTCTGGGGGAAGCGGAGGGTTCCGGCATAGCGCTGGCCCTGAAGGGCAAAATAGCAGGGCGCCGGTTCCTTCAAGGAGAGCTCGATCGCGGGAGCGGCAAAGTCCGAGAGATAGATCGCCCCGCGCTCCCGCACAATAGGGTCGGCCCGGGCCACCGCCCCTAGGGCAAGGAAAGTGAGAAGGACCACTTTTATCACAGTCAACTATCCCGCGATTGGGGCAAAAAACAACCGTGATTTTCTCCTCGGGAAAAACCTTGGCAAAAGTTGCTAAATCTCTGGAATCAGTCCATTTTGGTTTGGTAATGAAAATCAAAGCCATTCTCATCTGTGCCCTCATGACTGCCTGGGCTCCGCTGCACGCCGAGTTCTTTGCTGATATCAAAGACGATCTGACAGGACCTGCCGTCGAAGGGTCGCCCAAGTACACCGCCCTCTATTTCTCTGCTCATTGGTGCCCCCCTTGCCGCATGTTCACCCCTAAGCTAGTGGAATGGTACAACGAGTTCCAGAAGACCCACCCCGACTTCGAGTTAGTCTTCGTCAGCAGCGACCGAGATAAGGCCTCCATGGAGGAATACGTCAAAGGCGACAATATGCCATGGCCCGTGGTGAAATTTGACCAAGCCAAGGATGAAAAGTTTACTAAGTACTCATCTAGCGGCATTCCTTATCTCGTCCTGATCGACGCGGATGGCAAAAATCTGACGGGACAACCGGGTAACCAGTGGGAGAGCCCACAGAAGGTTCTCCAAAAAATCGAAGAACTAGTTCCGGCGGCATCCTAGGGCCGCCTTGCCCGCTCCTCCGTAGTCCATGCCGGCACAACTGCGGAGGGTAAACCCTGCTTTAGCACCCTTGCCGGCTTCTGTCTCGTAGCGATAGGGCTCTGCCTTTGCCGCTATGCCTACACCCCCCTCGTCCCCTACCTCATCACCGCCGGTTGGGTGGATGAGGCGGGGGCGGGATACTTGGGCGGCTGCAACTGCCTCGGCTATTTTGCCGGTTGCCTAGTCGCCCTCTTTCTCCCCGCCTATGTCTCCCTGCGCACCATTCTGCGCCTTTCCATTCTTGGCGCTGCTCTCAGTATCGCCATGTGCGCTTGGAATTTAGGGTTTGCTTGGCTTGCCTTAGGGCGGCTTTTAACTGGCCTTGCCGGGGCCTCACTGGTTATTCACACCCCGTCTCTGGCCCTTGACCTCCGCAGCCAAGGCAGAACCGCAAGCCTCTCCCGCGGACCTACTTGGGGTAGATAAGAAGGAGCGCTGGACCGTTTTTTTTTCTAGGCCTGGCCTATTTTCTGGCGGCTATCGGAATCACTCCGCGCACCCTTTTTCTGACCGACTACTTCCACCAAGACCTGAAGATGACTGCAGAAAAAAGCAGTTTCCTTTTTGCTCTCATCGGACTGGGCAGCCTGTGTGGGGCGGTGGCCAGTGGCGTTTTTGCTCGTCTCATTGGGACATCGGCCAGCCTTTTGGCCAACTACCTGCTGGGCGCATCCGCGGTGGCGATTGTCTTGCTCACCGACGATTTGTCATGGATCTCCCTCTCAGCCTTCATCCTCGGATTCTTTCTCCTCGCTTGCGGAGCCCTCACCATCTCTGTCCTTCTCAGCCTTGGGCTGATCGCCTTGGCAAACGAGCCCGAGAGAATCTAAGCAAATCCACCCAACTCTGAGGGCACCAAACGACCGAGACCTCAGCTAGAGCCCGGCGGCTGTCTCATAAGCCCGGGCAATACGGAGGAGTCGCCCCTCCTCCAAAGAGGGAGCCATCACCTGTAGTCCCACAGGCAAGTTCTTGTCCTCCACTTGAGCAACGCCGCAGGGGACGCTGATGGCGCAGATCCCAGCCAAGTTGGCCGCAATCGTGAAAATATCAGCCAGGTACATTTTCAGAGGATCATCCATGCGCTCGCCAATCTTGAAGGCCGGCACCGGAGATGTCGGGGAAAGCAAACCGTCGACTTTTTCAAAAGCCTCCTGAAAATCACGACGAATGAGGGTGCGGACTTTCTGGGCCCGCAGATAATAAGCATCGTAGTAGCCACTACTAAGGACGTAGGTGCCGAGAATAATACGGCGCTTGACCTCCCGACCGAAGCCCTCCCCTCGGGTGCGGCGATAATGGTCAGACAGGTCTTGAGCCC
>CAXMPH010000099.1:0-5292 GCA_964195055.1 uncultured Chthoniobacterales bacterium
CCATTGGTGAGCTCGACCTGCATTTGAAATCCCTTGGAAATCCCAAGCCCCGGAACAGGCGGGGGAAGCATGACGAGACAGTTGGCCTCCTGCACTGTCGCCACGGCCTTGATGATCTCCTGCTGAATGTCACCGATCTCACCCAGCCCTTTTCGGTCCTTGAAGGGATCGAGCACGGCATAAATGACCCCCGAGTTGAATAAGGCGGAACTGCTATCAATGGGCGAGGAGCCGCTGCCACCGATGACGATGGTCTCCCCTACCCCAGGCACCTCACCGATGGCGGTGGCCAACAAATCCATGGCGACCCGGGCGCGATCAGTCGAGGAAGCATCGGGTAACTGAACCGCCACGACAACGTACCCTTGATCCTCGGCGGGGAGAAAACCTGTGGGGGTCCGAAGCAAACCGATTAAAGAAAGTCCAATCAGACCGGAGGCAATCAAGGTCATCAGACCACTGCGCTGAACCATCCGCGCAATCAGGGCGGCGTACCATCGCTCGGCAAATTCATAGACTCGGTTGAAGCCCCGGAAAAAAATGTTTTTAAGGTGCTTCGGGTCGGGACGGCGCAACCACAGGGCGCACTGGGTCGGCTTCAAGGTCATGGCATTGATCCCGCTAATCAGGGCGGTCACCGCAATAACGAGGGCGAACTGCCGATACATCTGGCCGATGATCCCAGGCAGGAAAGCCGCGGGCAAAAAGACCGCCATGAGGACAAGAGTGACCGCCACAATGGGGCCTAATAACTCACGCATGGCGGCTAGGGTGGCCTCCTTAGGCGACTTACCCAGCTCGAGGTGCTTCGATACCCCCTCGACGACGACAATGGCGTCATCCACGACAATCCCGATCGAGAGAACAATAGCGAAGAGGGTCACCGTATTGATGGTGAAACCCAAGGCGGCCATGCCGGCAAAGGCACCGATGATGGTAACTGGCACGGTGGAGGCCGGAATAAGAGTAGCCCGCCAATCTTGGAGAAAAACAACAATGACAAGGAGCACCAGAAGGCCTGCCTCAATCAGGGTCTTGAAGACCTCACGGACAGACTCTTGGACAAAGACCGTGTTATCCAAGGGAATGGAATAGGACACCCCTTCGGGAAAATTGGCAGACAATTGCTTCATTTTGACCCGCACCCTTTTGGCGGTAGCGAGGGCATTGGAACCCGGCCTCTGGTAGATGGCCATACCCCCGGTCGGCTGATTATTGTACTGGGAAAATTGGGTGTAGGAGACCGCCCCGAGTTCGACTCGGGCAACATCGCGCAATCTGGTGATCTGGCCGCCGTTATCCGTAGAAGACTTAACAATGATCTCTTCGAACTCCTCCACTGTATCAAGCTGTCCATCGGCATTGACGGTTAACTGAAAGGCCTGCTCGCCCGGAGCTGGGGGGCTGCCCATCTGGCCGGCGGTGACCTCCGTATTCTGATTGCTTAGAGCCGAAATCACTTCGGAAGGGTCGAGCGAGCGAGCCCGCAGCTGCTGCGGGTCCAACCAGACCCGCATGCTGTACTCGCCAACGCCGAAAACGGTTACCCCCCCAACGCCTTCGAGGCGGGTCAGCTCGTTCTGCAGGCTGAGGGTGGCAAAATTATTGAGAAAAAGACCGTCCAGCTTGCTGTTCTGGGACTGAAGGGTGATTAACTGAAGGATATTGGGCGACTTGGCCTCGACCATGACCCCCTGGGTCTGAACCGGCGATGGCAGTTGGGCGATGGCCGCATTGACCCGGTTCTGCACCAAAACCTGAGCGGTGTCCGGGTCGGTGCCTATTTGGAATGAGACAGTCAGGGTGTAGTTCCCCGTATCGGTGGAGGTCGACTGCATGTAGAGCATCCCCGCCACCCCATTGACCTGCAGCTCAATTGGCAGGGCTACCTTATCGATCATGGTCTGGGCACTTGCTCCGGGATAGAACGCGGTCACCACCACCGTAGGAGGGGTGATGGAGGGGAACTGACTGATCGGCAATACGGTCAGGGCAATAACCCCGAGAAACATGATGATCAGGGCAATGACATTGGAAAGGACGGGCCTCTCAATGAAAAATCGCGAAAGCATTTAGTCGGTGGCTGGAAACTGGAGGTTATGCACTAAGGAGCGACGACCGGAGTGACCTTGGCGCTGGGGAGATCATTAACCACCCGGACTTTTTCACCGGGACGAATATTGGGGATACCATTGACCACGATGCGGTCAGACGGCTCCACCCCCTCCTCGATGGCTCGGTCGGCCCCCTGCAAAGGGCCTTTGACCACACTCCTGCGCTCGACCACGTCTCCGTCTCCTAGGGCAAAAACATAGTCACCCTCCTGGCCACTGAGCACCGCACTGTCGGGGAGAACAAGTCCTAGCTGAGGTGGTCCGAGGGGAATGCGCACCGCGGCAAATAGACCGGGAAAGAGTACCCTATCGGGATTGGCGAAAATTCCCCGCAGCTGGATAGTTCCGGTCGAGGTATCAACGCTGTTATTTGAGAAATCAAGAACACCCTGATGAGGGTAATCTGTCTCGTTCTCCAGTTGGACCAGAACCGGAGCGTTACCGACTCCAGACTTCACCGGCACTCCGGCTTCTTCCATCATCTGCCGCAGACGCAGGGCATCCCGCGTGTTGATGGAAAAGTTCACATAAATCGGGTCAATCTGCTCGATGGCGATGATCTCTGTTGGCCTTGCCGCATTGGCACCAACCATATTGCCGGCATCCACGAGGTGCTGACCCAGCAGACCATCAAAAGGGGCCTCTACCAAAGTGTACTCGAGGTTTAACTCAGCCAGAGCGACATTCGCCTCGTCTTGCTTCATTTCCGAGAGACTGCGCTCCACCGATCTCTCCGAGGTGGCGTTCTTTTTTAGCATCTCCAGTTGACGACGATACTCCTGAGCCGAAAAGGTCAACTTGGCTTGGTCCCGCTTGAGGTCTTGGACGTATTGATCCTCTTGGATCTTGAAGAGAGGAGTTCCCTTGGTCACAAAAGTTCCATCCTCAAATTCGAGGGATTCCAGATATCCGGCGACTCGGGCCACATTGGTTACCGACTGAAAGGCACCGACGGTCCCGGTAAGATCGATGTACTTGAGGACCGGAGTTGGGCGAGGATGGGCAATCGTAACGGGAGGTCCCGATTTATCCTCAACCGGTGGTCTTCCGCAAGCCATGAGTAGGCTGGCGAGAGTCGCCGTAGCGACCAGACGAATAACGTGTATTTTCTCCATTAGACTAGTCGAGGCGTGGGCATGAGTCAGGGTAAGGCAGCCTCTTGAACCGGAGGAACAGTTTTGTCATCCGACGAAGCAGGGGGAAGATGATTCTGGGGCTTCATCATCTTTCCCCACCAAAAAGTGCGTTCCATCTCCTGTTTCACAGTGGGAGAGACCACATCCCGACCGCTTCGAAGCTCCCACCCTCCTCCGAGAGCACGGTAGGATGCGACCAACCCGAGCAGGACGCTCCCCTTGGCCTGGACCAGAGAGCTTTCCACGCTGAGCAATTGCTGCTCGGAGCTGAGGACGGTGGTGTAGTCGGTCTCGCCGGCCTTATACCGCTCTAAAGAAAGCTCCACGGAGGTCTGAGCGGAAGCTACCGAATCCTCCAAAAAACCGGCACTCTTTTTACTGTAGGAAAAAGAGGCCAAGCCATCTTCCACCTCCTTCTGAGCCTGCAAGACGACGTTCTGATAGTTAAGAACCGCCCCCTGAAAAACGGCATTCTGAACCCGGACGTTATTGACCAACCGCATGTAGTTAAACACAGGCATGGTGAAAGACGCTCCGCTGGAGACGATGGCGTTCTGCCAGCTAAAAATATTAGCTAAGGAACTAAAGCTATCGTTTTGCCCCGCATAGCCAAAGGTCCCATTGAGGGAGAAGGCGGGAAGGATATTGGCCATTTGAACGCCAATGAGCGAGGATTGGGAGGCGGCTTGCAGTCCGGCCATGCGAACGTCTGGCCGTCGTCGCAATAAATCTATGGGAATACCGGCCACAATTCGTTCAGGGGGAAGAGGAAGCCGGCCCGGCTTGAGCAGAGGACGAACCGCCGCGGGGGTTAGTCCCAACTGGAGGGCAAGACCGTTCTTGGCCTGCTGCAATGTTTTCTCCAGCGAAGGTATCTCTGAGAGAGTCTGGGAAAATTCCGTCCGCGCTTGGGCCGGATCCTGTTCGCTTACCTCGCCGGCCTTAAAACGCTCAGTGGCAATGCGCAGACTCTCTTTCTGCAAGGTGACATTCTCCTGAACAACCTTGATCAGTTCCTCGGTTGTACGAATGTTGATGTAGCTGGTAGCCACATCGCTAATCAAGGTAACGAGGGCGTCTTCATAGGCTGCTACCGAAGAAAGGTAGGACGCTCTATCCGATTCGATCTGCCGGCGGTACTTGCCCCAAAAATCAATTTCCCAAGAGGAGTTGAAGATCAATTGACTGAGGAAAAGATTGGGGCCGGAAACGGGCCCGGTGCCAACTTGATCTGAGAGAGCCTGACCCAGCGGAGTCCCCGGCTGAAACTGACTAAAAGAGTCACCCCCTCCCTCCTGCGGAGGAAGGTAATACCAGCTCCGCCCTCCTGTAATCCCCTGCTGCTGAGGAAAAAGCTCCCCAATCGCCTGATTAAGCTGGGCTCGAGCGCCGAGAATATTCACTCCAGCCATCTGCAAGCTTGGATTGTTCTCGTAGGCCACGGCGATGAGCCTGTTCAAGGTCGGATCCTTGAGTTTCTTCCACCAGAGGGCATCCGATGGCCCCGGATGCTGTGCCGCCACCCCGACACTGCCAAGCCACCCCGCCTCGACCTCTGATTCCGGGGTTTGGTAATCCGGCCCGACCATGCAAGAGGTCAGCAGGAGGAAGCAGGCAAAAAGTGCCCGAGAGCAGGTGGGAAAATTCTTGAACAAAGCAAAAGAAAGATTGGCCAGACTTACCCTTAAATGATGACAGGGAATAACAAAAATTTCTGCCAGCAAACTTAGCCAAGAGAGTGTTGTCGATAAACTCTACCAAGCGGACGGCCCGGGGAAAGAAAAAATCTCCTCTTGCTTAGGCACCCCAAGAATATTATGAGATGGAATTCGTTGGGGACCTACTTCGACACATTGATGAAGACCAATTCCGAGGACCACGACCCGCAGCTATGGAACAAGGACCTCGCTCCGGTCCCCCTCGCCAATCGCACCTGGACCACTTGGAATGTGGCCGCCCTCTGGGTCGGCATGGCGGTGTGCATCACCACCTATACTTTGGCTAGCGGCCTGATTGAGCAGGGTATGAACTGGTGGCAAGCC
>CAXMPH010000100.1:0-5291 GCA_964195055.1 uncultured Chthoniobacterales bacterium
TGATGCCGCCCGGCCTTTGGTGACCCTAGCCATGATTGATCGCTGTCTTGCCGAAGCGGTCCGCAGTGGAGCCGCGGCCTGCGCCCGGCGGGTGACCGATACCTTGAAGCGAACCAACGACGAAGGATTCATCATCGACTCGGTCGATCGTCAGGGCCTCTGGGCGATGGAGACACCCCAAATTTTCCGCGGGGAACTTCTTCGACAGGCCTACCGCGAGGTCGTCGAATCCCAGAGCTATGTCACCGATGAAACCAGTGCGGTGCAAGCGGTTGGGGCGCCGATCGCTCTGGTAGAGACCGCAGAATGGAATGGCAAGATCACCTTCCCTGCCGACCTAGAGCTAGCCGAGGAAATCCTGCGCGGCCGGGGCCAAAGCTGAGCCATGCTGGGACGAGTCCTTACTGCCGGGTTGGTTTGTTTCCTTTTCGGGACGGGTCTGGTCATGTTCCTCGGGCCCTGGCTCAATCCGGAGTCCGGCGAGGAACTGCCTGGGTGCCCTTACCTCGAAGCCAACGGGGTGTCAGGTCTGCCCCTCTCGCTTCTGCCCACCATCGGCGCCTACGAGGCCATTAGGGAAACCCTCCAAAGAGATTCGATTGATGGCATTGGACCGCAGGCGGAGGTTATTGCCCGGGCTTTTGCCGAAAGTAATCGCAAGCTAGCCTCCCTGGCCAAGCGATTGGCGGCTGAGCAAGATGTCGAATCAGCCCGCCGCGCCTTCAGGCGTCTCCATCGCCTGATGGAAAAAGACGCGAGAAAACTACAGCAAAGAAAAACTTGAGATGAGGACATCCACGTCGATGACGACTCACCCAATAAAATTATCAAACTCCCATGACTAGCGCCGAAATCCGTCAAAGCTTCCTCGATTTTTTCGAGGAAAAGCAGCACAGCATCGTTCCCTCCGCTTCCCTCTTGCCGGACTCGCCAAATCTCCTCTTCACCAACGCGGGGATGAACCAATTTGTCCCGATTTTTCTGGGCACCTCAAAGCCGGATGTCTCCCGCTGGCGAGGGGCCAAAGCCGGTTCAGATCATCGGGCGGCCGACACCCAAAAATGTATCCGGGCCGGGGGTAAGCACAACGACCTCGAAGATGTCGGATTGGACACCTACCACCACACTTTTTTCGAAATGTTGGGTAACTGGAGTTTTGGAGACTACTTCAAAAAGGAAGCGATTGGGTGGGCTTGGGAGCTCTTAGTCGAGCGTTGGAAATTTCCGGCGGAGCGACTTTACGCCACCGTCTACGCCCCGAGCGAAGGTGATCCGAGCGAGTTTGACCAAGAGGCCTGGGACTGCTGGGCCGAGCGTTTTCGGGCGGCTGGGCTCGATCCCGAAGTGCACATCGTCCATGGCAACAAGGCGGATAATTTCTGGATGATGGGCGATACGGGGCCGTGTGGTCCCTGCTCGGAGGTCCATATGGATTTGACCCCCCAAGGAGACACCGGGGGTGCTCTGGTTAACCAAGGATCAGCCGATTGCATTGAGATCTGGAATCTTGTTTTCATCCAATTCAACGCCAACCCAGACGGTACCTTCACGGCCCTTCCGGCGCGGCATGTCGATACTGGGATGGGGTTCGAGCGCGTTTGTTCCGTCATGCAAGGAACCAAAGAATTTACCGACTTCTCCGGGGCTAAAATTTCTAATTATGAAACCGACGTCTTTCGTCCACTTTTTACCGAATTGGAGAAATTGAGTGGGAAAAAATATACCTCCACTCTGCCGGAGTCTGGGTCGGTCAGTCACACCGCCCAGGAGCAGATCGATATGGCGTTTCGGGTCATTGCCGACCATGCCCGCACTCTCACCTTTGCCGTGGCTGACGGGATCACCCCGGGGAACAACGACCGCAACTACGTCCTGCGTCGCATCCTCCGGCGGGCGGTCCGCTACGGGCGCACCTTGGGTTTCGCAGAGCCTTTTTTCTATCGGTTGGCTGCTGTCTTGGCCCAAACCATGGGCGAGGTATTTCCGGCATTGCGGGAGAAACAGGGACAGGTTGAGCAAGTGCTCCAGCGGGAGGAGGAGGCCTTCAATCGCACCTTGGATAAGGGAATCGATCTTTTCCAAGCGGAGGCAGAAAGAATCGGTCACGGCGGAAAAGTCTCGGGGGCCTTCGCTTTCAAGCTTTATGACGAACAGGGATTTCCTCTCGATCTGACAGAATTGATGGGGCGCGAGCGTGGCCTAGATGTCGATACCGAAGGATTCGACCAACTGATGGAGAAGCAGCGGCAACGGGCGCGGTCAGCCCAGAAAAAACAGGTTATTGCCGTCTCCGAGGTGACCACCCAAGAGCCCACCCAATTCTGCGGCTACGAGGAGCTTACGGTGGCGGCTAAGGTCCTCGAGGTGGTGGAGCTAAAAGGACGCCTCGCTGCCGTCCTCGATACCAGCACCTGCTACGCCGAGATGGGAGGACAGGCTGGGGATAGCGGAGAGCTCCAAGCCGGAGGGAATATCTGGTCGATCGTCAACACCCAGAAGGCGGGAGACATCTGGCTTCACCTCCTCGCCGGCGAAGAAAAACCTGCGGTTGGTACGGCGGTTGAACTGAGGGTTGATCGAGGGCGCCGTTCCGCGATTGAGCGCCATCACACGGTAACCCATCTGCTCCACTGGGCCCTTCACCAAGTGGTCAGCGGTGAGGCGGTGCAAAAGGGAAGCTATGTTGGTCCAGACAAGCTGACTTTTGACTTTAGTAGCGCCCCCCTCGCTCCGGAGCAGTTGATCGATCTTGAGCGTCTGATCAATCAAAAGATTTTGGAAAATGCTCCCGTCTCTTGGACCGAGGTCCCCTACTCTGAGATGCGTCAGCGCCAAGATGTCATGCAATTTTTCGGGGATAAATATGGCGAACAAGTTCGCCTAGTTCAGATTGGTGGCCAACCCCACGCCGGCAATGGCTACAGCATGGAATTATGCGGCGGTACCCACGTGCGGAGCACCGGAGAAATTGGACTTTTTCGGATCGTCAGTGAAGGTGCTGTCGCCGCCGGTATTCGCCGGATCGAAGCCCTCGCCGGGCTGGAAGGATGGCGCGCTGGTCAGGATGATCGGGAGCGTCTCCGATCTCTCTCAGCTAAACTCAATGCCCCAGTGGCAGACTTGGAGAAGAAGCTTGAGTCGGTCCTCACCCAGCAAAAAGAATTGGAAAAAGTGCTCAAGGTGATCCGCCAGCGCGAGGCGAATGCTTTGACGAGGAACCTTCTCGACCGTCGCGATCTTATCGGGTCGGTTCCAGCCATTATTGCTGACTTAGGAGAGGTCGATGGCAACACCCTCCAGAGTGTGGCGGACGCCCTAAAATCACATTTTGATGGTGTGGTGGTCCTCGGAGGAGCGGTCGGTGGATCGGTAGCTCTGGTAGCTACGGTGGGCAAGGAATATACCGATAAAATCGCCGCCGGAAAAATCATTCAAAGTATCGCACCCGTGATTGAGGGTAAGGGAGGTGGCCGAGCGGAAGCGGCGCGTGGTGCGGGTAAGGTGGCCTCCAAATTGAACGAAGCACTCGAGATGGCGCGCCAGTCTATCGCTAAGGCCTGAGCCGCGTCTTCTCGCTCCTTGGGTCGGCTTGCTTCCTCCTCGCCCGGCATCTCCACCATGGAGTAGTTGCCGGCGAAGTGGTTGATTTTGAGGCAGGGTCAGCCGAAATAATTCTGGAGAGTCAGTAGGTGAGACAAGGCAAATTTACCTAGGTGAAAAGAGAAATCTTTTACCACTCCCAACTAGGTTGCAAGAGGCCCTTGTCGGTTCTCGGAGCAACTCAAAAAGGGGACTTCGCTCGGTCATTACCGAATTTTTTGGAGACGATTAACCAGAAATTTCGGTTTGTCAGGGCGAGACAAAACTCACCTTCTCTTGGGAAAACGGCGGCGAAAGGGCGCGGTAATTTCCGGAGAAAAATCAGAAAAAAGAAGGGTGGCTTTATCGGGAAATGGAAGACAAAAAAACCTCTGGAAAAGGAATCGCAATTTCCGTGGTGGTGCCGGAGCAAAGGAGAGATTCAGGCCAGTGCTCTTTGACGGCCGAGGCCGTTTCTACCTAGGTAAAATGGTTTTTTTGAGGTAAAATTTAAGCGCTTCGCACCACCACGCTCCAATGTTTTCGGGTGTAATTCCAGCCGGAATAAAGGGAAAGAATAAGGCTGAGACCGAGAAGGATTTGGCCGGGTAAAACCAAAGATGTCGGCCCGACTTGGCTGGGCAACCACTGCTCGGCAGCTTCGCGAATGAGGAAAAACAAAATCATAATCATCTGCCCTGCCGTCTTGATTTTTCCCGCAGGATCGGCGGAGAGAATAGTGCCGTGGGAGAGGGCGAGTTGGCGAAGGCCGGTAATGAGGAAATCGCGGGAAATCAGAGCAATCGCGGCCCAGGCCGGGATGTCGGAAGAGGCGACGAGGGAGACCAAAGCGGCGGCGATAAGTACCTTGTCTGCCAAAGGATCAAGCAGGCGACCGAAGTCTGTCTCGCACTTTAGTCGTCGGGCCAAGACACCATCGAGATAGTCGGTTAAGACGGCGGCGACAAAGGCAAGGGCGGCAATAGTGACTCCCCAAGCGGAGGAAATTCCCCAGGACACCACGAAAATGACGGTGATAAGGAGTCGGAGAAGGGTTAATTGGTTCGGAAGAGTCATAAAAGGACGTGAGAAACCTCTCAAACCTGCGCCCCAGCGGCAAGAACGGGGGTGGGCGGGAGAAAATTAAAAAAGGACGCTGGAAACGCTGTAGCTAGGTACAACAAGGGAATCGGTCGGGCAACTTGATACCTAACTCAAAAAAAAAACACTTTTTTTAAAAAAGTCTATTGACTCTAAGGCGCGGTATGAGAGTCTCTCCATCCCCTTTGATGGGGACCGAGTCAATCGGTTCGTGTTCTTTTCCAGTCGCAAATTTAGTCAGCAAGGCCAAAACCTTCCTGTCTCTGTTTGTTCGGAAAACAACCGCTAAGCTTTTTGAAATCCTGACTCTGAAATTAAATCAGAGGGTAACCACAAAAATTGATTTGTGGGTTATCGTCAGCAGTTTTTTTATTATGCGACATAACTAGATCGAAAGATCTATCGCCCGGTTGGCCTTAGCAGCCTCCGGGAGATACTTATGTCAGAATTTGGTGTCCACAAGGACATCGCAAGCTTTCAACGGAGAGTTTGATTCTGGCTCAGAACGAACGCTGGCGGCGTGGATAAGACATGCAAGTCGAACGGTTGGCAAGTGGTAGCAATACGACTTGTCGATAGTGGCGAAAGGGTGCGTAACACGTGGGCAATTT
>CAXMPH010000101.1:0-281 GCA_964195055.1 uncultured Chthoniobacterales bacterium
CCCAATATTTTTTTCGAAATCATCCTCCAAATCGAGAAAAACAACCTCACCACGAGGCGTCATAATATCGCGGACCACCCGCTTGCGCAAATCAAGGGCATTGATGAGGATCTCTCTCCCTAGGGAACTGACCGCCCCTGAACCCTGCCCACTCGTATTGCGCAAAAGGGCGCGCAATTCGTCGGCCGTCTCCTCACCGGCGCTCTCAGGCTCGGGAGGAGTACGCAAGATAACCAGCAGGATCCAAGCGGAAGTCAGATCAACTAGGCGGACCATCGGAC
>CAXMPH010000101.1:336-2544 GCA_964195055.1 uncultured Chthoniobacterales bacterium
GAAAAAGCAGATGGAAGATTCGCAAGGGTCCGATGGTCAGAAGTAATATTTTCCGAGCCCGACGGATGGCCAACAACTTGGGCACCTGCTCCCCCGCCACCACATGGAAAAAAGCGAGGAAAAGAAAAGCCACCAGAAAAGAAATCACTGAAACCATCCCTGCCTGATCGACCCCGACGGCGTGGAAAAGAGGTTGGAGCAAACGGGCGACGAAGGGCTCGCCGGCCCATCCTAGACCAAGGCTGGTAAGAGTGACCCCCAACTGTGCTGCCGAAAGGTAGGGCTGGGGATTATCCAGCATTTTGCGGGCTCGGGCTCCCCTCCGGCGTCCCCCGAAATCGTCGTCCTCCCAGCCGCCGGCCCTGACTCTAACCATGGCAAACTCGGCGGCAACGAAGAGCGCGTTGAGCAGCACGAGGACGGCCACCCCAAACAAACGCCAGCCCACATCCTCGACGGGTGGAGGCATGGTCAGGGCGGTAATCTGAAAATAGGACAATTCCATGGGAACACAAGCAGGCCAGAAATACGAACGCCGGAGCAATGCTCCGGCGCGCCAAAAACTTCTTGGGCGACACCGGACGGCGCCGCATCACAGCAACGCTTACCAGCTCGCTTTCGTAACCCCCGGGATCAAACCAGCGCAAGCTAGTTCACGAAAGGTGAGGCGGGACATCTGGAACTCCCGCAGGTAGGCGCGCTTACGGCCGGAGACACGGCAGCGGTTGGAGAGGCGTACAGGGCTGGCGTTGCGTGGCAACTCAGCCAAAGCGAGGTAATCCCGCTTCTTTTTTAAGTCTGCTCGTATCTCAGCAAACTTTTTGACGGTTACATTTTTGCGCTTTTCGCGCTGGATCCATGAAGATTTAGCCATAAGTCAGAAAATAGTCGCTGAGAATCCTCTCATTACCTCTCTGAGGCAAGTCCTAATTTTGTCATCATAAGAATGGAGCCTCATCTGAAACGATTGACACTGACCAAGCCTCGATTAATCTTGGCCGTCCGCCTCATCTTTATGGCCTTATCGGGTCAGTGATTTTAAAAGTAACCATTCAGCGCAATGAACGAGCCCAAAAAAGAAACTGTCCGTATCGTCCTTCCTCCTCACCGAGAAAAGAAGCCGGAGGAGACTAACCCACGCGATTCCGCCATGGTCAACCTCCCCCCTAAGCCTTTGCCAACTGCGGCCGGAGCCCCTCCCAGCATGCCCAAGCCTCCTACTCCCGGAGCCATCGCTCCACCTAAGCCTCGCGTGGCCGCTCCACCGGCACCACCCAAACCACCGATGTCAGCTCCTTCGGCGCCTAAGCCTCCTATGGCGGCCCCTCCGGCCCCTCCGGCCCCTTCGGCACCGATCAAGCCCCCCATGGCCGCACCACCTGCACCCAAGCCACCGACGAGCATGCCGCCTAAACCGGCACTAGCAAAACCGGTATCTGTCAAACTAGCCCAGCCAGCTGCTGCTGAAGCAAAGAAGGCTACTGCCAAAGTAAATATTCCCCCAGCCCGCCCGACGCCTCAAGCGACCGTTAAAATCGCATCGGCCCAAAAAGCCGCCGCTCCGACCCCGAGAATCCCCCAAGCGACCGTCGAAGCAGAGGAAGAGGAAGCAAGCACCGATTCGCTCACGGGCAATCTTGCCATTGCCGCTACCGTGGTGGCTTTCGCCGCCCTGGGCATTCAAGTATGGATGTTCCTCTAATCCCCAGACCCAACCCAAATTACAGTATTCCATGGCCAGCGAAAATATTCTCGAGCTTACCGACAGCAACTTTGACGCCGAAATCAACAAGGGAGACACTCCCATCCTCGTTGATTTTTGGGCCCCGTGGTGCGGCCCCTGCCGCATGATCGCCCCTATTCTCGACAAGATTGCTGACGCTAGTGTCGGCCAGGCCGTCGTGGCCAAGGTCAATGTCGATGAGGCTCCCGGGGTGGCCAGTCGATTCCGCGTCTCCTCCATCCCCACCTTGCTCTTCTTTAAAAATGGCGAAGTGCGCGAGCAGGTGGTGGGGATGCAGAGCGAGGCAGACTTGCTCTCACGCCTCGATGCCCTGAAATAACGGCCAAGGGGGGATGGTGACTTGAGAGGTCCCGGCCAAGCTCCAGTCCCATCGACGGAACCTCTGCGGAGCTTCCCTCAGTCCCTTCTACCTCTGCGGCCGACCGAAGTCCTCGCCCCAGCGACCCAGCGAATCGTCCGGCAGG
>CAXMPH010000101.1:2554-5269 GCA_964195055.1 uncultured Chthoniobacterales bacterium
CTCGGGACCTCCTCGTGGAAATATCAGGGCTGGCTCGGGCAAATCTATGAGCGAGAGCGCTACCTAACTCGGGGAAGATTTTCGCAAAAACGCTTTGAGGCCCACTGCCTCGAGGAATATGCCGAAATCTTTCCTACGGTCTGCCTTGATGCCGGATACTACCGCTTTCCCTCAGAGCAATACCTAGACAAACTTTGCCACCAAGTACCGCATGACTTCCGTCTCTGCTACAAAGTCACCGATGAAATCACCGTGAAAAAATTCCCCAAGCTCGACCGCTACGGGGCACGGTCTGGGTTGGAAAACGAAAATTTTCTTAACGCGCCCCTCTTCCGCGAGGCCTTCCTCGGACCACTCTCACGACATCAGGAGAAAACAGGTGTTCTGATCTTCGAATTCTCCAGCTTCTCCTCCAAGCACTTCGCCCGCTTGCGCGATTTCATCGCCTTGCTCGACCAATTCCTCGGGCAACTCCCCTCAGACTGGCAGTATGGCGTCGAGGTCCGCAACGCTCAGCTCCTGCGCTCGGAATATTTCGAGGTCCTCCGCAACCACAATGTCGCCCACGTCTTCAACAGCTGGACGAAAATGCCTCCGGTAGAAGAACAGATGCAAATGCCAGGCGCCTTCACCGCCGACTTTTTTGCGGCCCGCTTTCTCCTTCGCCCCGGTCGGGCTTACCGCGAGGCTGTCGAAGCATTTCAGCCCTACGGCAAGACCATAGAATGCAACCCTGAGGCCCGCGCTGCCCTCAAGTCTCTCATCCGACGTAGCACCTCGACGCCCACCCAGCGCCCCTCCTATGCTTTGGTTAATAACCGTCTCGAAGGCAACTCCCCTGCCACCATCGCAGCGGCGCTCGAAGCAAACCTCTAGCGGATCTTCAAGGCACTCGCGCTGCCTGCCATCCTTTGCGGGCGTCTTTTGCTAAAACCTTAATTGAGAATGATCTTCTCACTAGCAGCCAAGACATAATCATTGCCATCCGCAACCAGACTAAATTCGGCGTAGGTGAAAGTTGTCGCCGAAGGTAGCCCCATGCTTGTTGTTCCTAGCTCAACCACCGCTTGTCCCTGAGCAATGTTTACTTCTCTAGCTAGAGTTTGCAACTTGGTACCCAAGACATCAAAGAGTTTTACTTGGTAGAGGACCTCCAAAGCTTGGCTGGTGGAGCCTGTGCGAGAGATGGATACGCCGTCGACCGCGGATTCCCCGGTTACTTCAACCAGCTCAAAGGTATTATCCTTAGCTGCCTTAAGGCGCACCGGGTCGATGCCGATCATATAGACATTGACCCCATTATACATAGAGAAGCTGGAAATATAGAAACTGCCATTATCATCCCAAGAATCATAGCCCGTGATAAAATCTTGGGAGCTTGCCTGAGCATCCAACTCGCTTAGCTTGGCCAACTCGGTCGTGGTACCCGTGGCAATATCATATTCCCAAATGGAATTGGGGTAGGAAACATCGCTCACCCCAATATAGATTTTTTTAGCATCGGGCGAGACTTGGAAAACCCAGGTTTTGGGGACTCCACTAGAAACAGCACCGAAATCGGGCTGACCCACAAAAGTCCAGGAAGCCGTGGCATCGGTGAAACGATAGATATGTCCTTGATCGTCAGCTGTGTAGAGAAAATCGCCTGTTCTATCCCACTGCCCAACTTCGAGGGCGTTTGCTCCCTCAAGAGGAAAGTCCAAAAGTTGACCAAAACCCGTAGTGGGATCGTAGTACCAAACATGATCGAAGGTACTGGCCGACTCTCCTTGGTTCCATTGTCCCCGAGTAGAACCTCCGGTGATGTAGACTCGGCCGCGGGAATCAACCCAGATGTAGCGATTGCTGTAAAAATAACCGGTCCAAGCATCCGGTTTACCTAGGAGGGTGGTTTCACCACTGGCAATGTCGTAGCTAACCAACTCATTGGTTGGAACGGACATACCGTAGAGCAAATTGTTCTGCGTATCTTTTTGGATGGTCACTATCTGTAAGGTGGGCCATCCGACTCCGTCAGGTTCAGAGACACTCAAATCGAGCAATTCATTCCCCAGCGACTCGTAGCCATACCAGTGAAATCCCCGAGTACTCAGGTAGTCGGTGTTCATATTCGAACTATCGAGGGTCGCGACATAAACTCGGCCGTCGTAATCCAGTGGTCGCGTATGAAACTTCTCCGCTGTTTCGCCCGGCAGCCAGTTGTCCACCCTGAGAGATGCTGTTTCGGCATCGCCGACCCAGCGGAGAACTCCATCAGACTGGTGCAATCGGTAGAGCATAGAGTTGCTCACGTGATCGTGTCCGGAGATATAGATATCGCCCTCGGTGTCGGATCCAACCGCCAGCCAGCATTGATCAGGTCGGTCGCCATTGGGCGCGGTGGGAAGTTGCCAAACTTTGACCCCATCAAGATTCCCCAAGCGGCCTGAGTCGAGAGGAATGGGAAGAGCCGAAGTGGTAACGCTGAAGGCATCGCTAACCCCACCGATGGTAATGACCGTATCAACGGTGCTCGAGAGTTGGGTTGACGCAATCTGTCGCAGCGAAAGAACCTGACCATTGGAGATAGTGCCCGCAACCGTGGTGTAGGCCCCTCCGTCGATAGCATATTGGCCATTAGTGATGCTGATGCTTTCCGTCTGATTAAGACCAGAGATCCAAACGGCATTGGAGTCGCTCAAACTGCTGGGAGCGGCATTGCTTAGGTCGAGGAAA
>CAXMPH010000102.1:0-5258 GCA_964195055.1 uncultured Chthoniobacterales bacterium
CCACGCTCCACGCGACGAAGATGACCACGGCGCTGCCAATGATGAGAAGAAACTGCTCCTGCACAAATGTACTGGTGCCAATGACAAACTGGGTCAGGCCAGGGAGCGGCTTGCCTCCTAACATGTCGTCAAAAATCGCTTCGAACTTAGGCACGATGTAGATGAGGAGGAAGGCCATGATCACAATGGCAATAAAGAGGACGATGGCCGGGTAGAACATGGCGGAGACGACCTTGTTCTTCAGCTTCTGCGCTTTTTCTTGGAAGTCCGCCAAACGAATGAGGACCAGCTCCATCACCCCGCCCAACTCCCCAGCTTTGACCATGTTGATGTAGAGCTTGTTGAAAATCTTGGGGTGCTGCGACAGGACATCGGAAAAGGTACTACCACCCTGCACTCCATCCGCCAATTTGGTGATCGTTTTGCGCAGTACCGGATCAGGCTCCTGTTTACCCAGAACATTGAGACCACGCAGCAGGGGAAGTCCCGAGTCGATCAAGGTGGCCAACTGGCGGGTGAAGATCATCAGGACCTTCGGCTTGATCGTCTTCCGTTCGAGGAACGGAATGTTGATATTGATATCTTTTTTCCGCCCTCCAGCCTTGGCCTTCTTCGCCCCCTTGGCTCCTTTGGCTCCTTTGGCCGCCTTAGCCGCCTTAGCTGCTTTGCCTGCCTCCGTCACACTGGTGGGATAGTACCCCGCCTGCCTCAAGGCCTGAATCGCCTCCTGCTCATTACCGGCTTCCAACTTGTCTTGGACTTCCTGTCCGCGGGCATCAAGAGCTGTGTAAACGTAACTTGGCATAATAATCTGGTGGGGTAAGAAAAACTAGAGGTGGATCAATAGGCTGGATGGCCAGGTTCTCCAAGTGCAAAAAGCAGCAACTAGGAGGGGCGCAGGAAGGGATTGGAGAGCTTTTCCTCTCCGATGGTGGTCGAAGGACCATGGCCGGGAAATACCACGGTGGCCTCGGGCAGGGGTAAGATTTTTTCGCGAATTTTTTGCAGGAGCAGCTCCCCGTCCCCCCCGGGCAGGTCCCAACGCCCGATCCCACCCCGGAAAAGGACATCGCCACCGATCAACGCCCCGGCTTCGGCAGCATAGAAGCACAAGCTACCGGGGCAGTGGCCGGGAACATCCAAAAGATCAAAGCGTAGCCCGAGGAAGTCCTGAGCCTTGCCTTCCCCGACAACTCGATCAGGCTCCACCACTTCGACGCGGAGAGGGAACCCATGCTTCTCAAAAAAGTCTCCCTCGGTGATCATAGGTACCGTATCGGCATGGCAGACCACCGGACAACCGTGCCGCTTCTTGATCGCCGCCGCGTCGGTTATGTGATCCCAGTGGCCGTGGGTCAGCACGAGGAGATCAGTTTTTTCATCACCAAAGTGAAGATCGACCCCCTCCGCCGCGTCGAAGAGAATCCGCCCCTTGGGAGCCTCCACGAGAAAGCAATTTGTTTCGTAAGCGCCGCCTGTATAATTTTTGAACTCAAACACGATGTACTGGTCCAACCTAGAGGACTCATTTTCCTTGCGCAATCCACCAGTCGAGACGACCAGTTAACCTTTCTACTATGACACGGCATCAACACATCGCGGGCACCGCCCTAGCCCTTTTCACCCTCCTGACGCCGGTCTCCGCCGCCCAAGACGACAAGAGCGCGGCCAAGGTCGCCGAAATCGCTCCCTCCGTGGTCCGGATGCTGGAGAGCCACCATTTTGACCGGAAAAAATTCAACGACGAAGTTGCCCCAGGCGTCACCCAAGCCCGCCGCGCCCTCGAAGGCTATTTTGAGCTTCTCGACCCAAATCGCCTCTTTTTCATCCAAGACGACATCAACGAATTTCTGGCAGAATATGGAGACAACCTGCAGGACGACATCATGCTCGGCAACCTCAGCCCGGCCCTCCGAATCTACGACCGCCTCCTCGAGAGGGTTGGCTCACGGGTCGAGTGGATCAAAGAAGAAATTCAGAAGGATCCCACCTTCGAGAGCGACCGCACGGCAGAAATCAACCGCGACAAGGAAAATTGGCCCGCCAGCACCGAGGCCGCGGATGAAATTTGGTCTGCCCGGATTGAGGCAGAACTTCTCCAAGGAGTCCTTGCCGAACGAGCCATGGCCGAAGCAACCGCCAAACTCAAGGCAGAGAAAAAAGATACCGTCGAACCGACGGCGGACAAAGCCGTCTCGGTACCCCCTGCCGAACCGCAAGAAAATGTCGCCACCGCTCCCCGCACCCCACGGGAGACGATCGAACGGCGCTACCAGAGGCTTTTAAAGTCCTACCGCGACGAGACCCTCGAGGACCGGGCTCAGACTTTCCTCTCCGCCCTGACCCAGAGCTACGATCCCCACTCACAATACCTCAGCCAGAGCGACCTCGATTCCTTCGAGATTCAAATGAAGCTCCAGCTTGTCGGCATCGGCGCCGTCCTCCGCAGCGAAGATGGCTATGCCAAAATCGTGGAGTTGGTTTCTGGTGGACCGGCCGACCTCGCCGGCGAACTCAAGGCCAATGACCGGATCGTCGGGGTGGCCCAAGGCAATGGGGAATTCGAGGACGTCGTCGACCTCAAACTCAACAAAATCGTTGAACAAATCCGTGGGAAAAAAGGCACCACCGTAAGGCTTAAAATCATGCCGGCCTCAGCCGCCGATCCATCGAATCTCGAAGTTGTCCCCGGACTGCAGATGCTGCCCTCTGCCGCGGTCGACCCCTCCAAGTTTGAGGTTATTTCTATCGTGCGCGACAAGGTTCAACTGAAAGATCAGGAAGCCAAGGCCCAGATTATCGATATCCCCAGCGAGAGCGGGGGCACCGACAAAATTGGCTGGCTCACCTTGCCCAGCTTTTATGCCGACATGACCAACCGAGGACCGTCGGCCCGCAGCACCACCACCGACATGATCTCCCTGATCGAGCGGATGAAAAAAGAAGGTATTGATGGCCTCGTTATCGATCTACGTAGCGACAGCGGAGGCTCCTTACCCGAGGCCATCCGCTCCACCGGACTCTTCCTCCCCCAAGGCCCCATTGTTCAGGTCAAGGACACCAATGGCAAAATCGCCGCGATGAATGACCCTGATCCCGGCATGATGTGGGATGGACCCCTCATCGTCCTGATGAACCGCATGAGCGCCTCGGCCAGCGAGATTTTTGCGGCGGCTCTCCAAGACTATGGCCGCGCCCTCATTGTCGGGGACGAGCAAAGCTTCGGCAAAGGTACGGTGCAGGAGATGATCTACCTCGATCAACTTCCTTTTATCCCCTTCTTCACCCGAGGCGACAATGGGGCGGTCAAGCTAACCCGACAAAAATTCTACCGAGTCAAGGGAGGGTCCACCCAACTGCGCGGGGTAGCCTCGGATATCGTCCTACCATCCCTAACCGACCATCCCGACATCGGCGAGGGCTCGGCCAAGAATGCCATGGAGTACGACGAAGTCCCCGCGCGAGCCTTCACCCCAGCTGGCAATATCTCTTCCCTCATCCCCCGCCTGCGAACCGAGAGCGACCAGCGGGTGGCCGAGAGTCCTGAGTTTGCCTACATCGAGTATGATCGGGAACGCATCCGCAAGCGCCTTGAGGAAAATAATGTTAGCCTAAACAAAGCCAAGCGCATCACCGAGATCGACGAGGAGAAGGCCCGCCGCGAGGCCCGTGTCACCGAACGAAAAGCGCGCGAAAGCAGCCCGATGACAGCCGTCGACATCACCCTCGACACCGTGGACGCTCCCGTTCTGCAGCAGGCCTCCCTCGACAAACCACCCAAGAGTGCCTACACCCGCCCGAAAAAAGCGAAAGACCCCGCAGCCCCCGACGAAGAGGAACCCTTTGTCGATCCCATCCGAGACGAAACTCTCATGATCATGCGGGCCTATATTCAGCTGCAGGGCCAGCCACCGATCACGGCTCAAGCCGCCGCCAGCACCGAGCCTACTCCGGCCCACTGAGCCACCAGCGCCCTCTCAGGAGGGTCAGGGCGCTCTTGGTCGACGGCTTTCCTTCACCTAGCCACAATCTCTTAGGGTTAGAGGAACAGCGCCGTGGCCATGCTCGCGTATTTCCGGCGCACCAAACCGGCCATCCGTACCTCAGAGCGGCGTCGGTAGTGGGGTACTTACGATCAAGGTCTGCAATAGTCCCGCTTTTTTGAATTTGGCTATTTTGCGGCTCCCTTGCACCACCCTACTTACTGGTTCATCGTGCCGTTGGCCGCGATCGTAAACCAGACATTGCCTACGCCATGGCCTTTGGCATCACCCGCGGCGGTGTCGCCAACGTAGGTGTAAGCGGGTCGAGCATTGACCGTCAGGTAAGTTGCTCCGGCTTGGCCAAAGCTCGAGGAAGCCAGTACCGCCTCGACCCCTGCGTCCGCCTTGGGCTCTGTCGGGACTGCGACGTAGGGCCAGGCGCTACCGCTGTAGGCAGGGTTGTTTCCAGGGCTGTCGCGGCCATAGAAGTAGAGGACGCGACCGGCGGCATCGGTGAGGATGCCTCCTAGCTGGGGATGGGCCAGCAGTTCCACATCGGGAGTCACGTAAGGGACACCTGTGGTTACCCGCAAAAATTCCTGAGTGCTGTCCATAGGCACGGCGTAGGTGAGGCGATCCGCAACTTGCCAATCCCCCGAGGACACGTCATCGGTGGTCTCGATAGTCACCTCCAGATCTGCTTCCGTTCCGGTCTTCTTAACCATGGCGGCCCCCACGCTCATCTCCATGATCGAAGCCTCGCTGTAGAGGTCATAGGCCGAGGGGTTGCCGATGACCTCCGCTTGCCCTTGAGCCAGAGCTTCCTCGCGGCTGTCTTGGTACTGGGTTGAGGAATACAGGTTGTAGCTGTTGGGGTCGGCTTGGACTTCAGCAATGGCTTGGGCGGTGGCACCAGTGATGGCGCCGAAAAGATCGTCCTTGGTCGCTACGCCCTCAACCGCCAATCCCTCTATTAGAAGATTGGTAGCAAGTTGGGGCGGTAAGCCGATATTCCCCAATGAGGCAAGGAATCTCGAGGGAATCAACGCCGTGGTCAAAGGGGCGCCGGCAAAACATTCACTGCCCAAGCTCATGACGCTCTCAGGAATGGTCACGCTGGTCAGGCTGCTGCAGCCGCTGAAGGCATCATCTCCGATACTGATCACGCCGGCAGGGATGATCACGCTGACAAGGCTGGTGCAGCCGGCGAATGCCGCAAACCCGATGCTGGTCATTACCGGAGGCCGAGGTTTAGTTTCAAGCCCAGCAACCCAC
>CAXMPH010000103.1:0-267 GCA_964195055.1 uncultured Chthoniobacterales bacterium
CCCATCAACTCGGTGTGGCCGCCTCCGCCATTTTTCTGGTGCCGACTCTCCTACGAAATTGCTCGTGGTATGGCCCAGTGACCAACCACTACCACACTGAAGAAAAGCAGGTTGCCCTGACCATCGATGACGGACCGGATCCGCAGGATACCCCAGAGATTCTAGATGTCCTGGCCCACCATCAGGCCCAAGCTGTATTTTTTCATATCGGACAAAAGGTGGTCAGACATCCTGACTTGGTCCGAGCCGTGGTGGAGGGAGGCCACT
>CAXMPH010000103.1:277-5253 GCA_964195055.1 uncultured Chthoniobacterales bacterium
CCGGCGAGAGCCCGACGCCAGATCATCCGTGCCTCCCAAGCGATTAGGCAGACCTCTGGCCAAGCACCCCATCTTTTCCGCGCCCCAGCGGGCTTGGCCAACCCCTTTGTCCACACCGCAGCCGAGAAGGCAGGACTCCGCCTGACCGGCTGGTCAGCTTCGGGACACGATGGCCTGCCCCACCATCCCCAGCGCGTCATCGCCCGTATTCTCCGGGACATCCGCCCCGGCGGGATCATCCTACTTCACGAGGGACCTTTAGCCGGTCTAGCCCCCGGAACCCGGGCCCGCACCCTCGCAGGCGTTCTCCAAGGGCTCGATCAGCGCGGCTACCGGGTCGGTTCTCTTCTCTGAGTTAATGACCCCACCGTTCGGACCCTGGCCAACCCGTTCTTTACTTGCGCCCAGTTGATCTTAAATTTTCAAGAATCTATTATGGCTGCCGTAACAATTGCCCATCTCAAAAATATGTTGGTGGAAAACTGCATGGTCAAAGTCGACCCCGAAACAATTAAAGAGCAAACCCCGCTCTTCGGACCAGACAGTATCGGTCTCGATTCCTTGGATGCGCTTCAGATATCGATTGCGGTAGAGAAAGAATATGGAGTGGCCATCGGCGACCCGGCGACGGCCCGTGACGCCCTCCAGAATCTGGGCTGCCTCAGAGACTGGATCGCAGATCACCCTCCCGACCTCCCTTCTCCATGAAGACGGTAACCGAGTCCTGTGATGTGGCCGTTATTGGGGGCGGGCCCGCTGGGGCGGCTGCCGGGGCGAAAATGGCCCAAGCAGGACTCAAGGTAACCATTTTAGAAAAGGAAAAATTTCCGCGCTTTTGTATTGGCGAGTCCCTCCTCCCCCACGGGAACGACCTGCTCAAGGAACTTGGGGTCTGGGACAAACTGGAGACGGCTGGGTTCCTCCGCAAATACGGCGCCGAGTTTTGCAGCGGCGACAATTCCCGCCGGCACCGTCTCTGGTTTGAGGAGAGCCTCGACTCGGACCATCAGTACACTTACCAAGTCGACCGCGCCACCTTCGACCAGCTTCTCCTCAACCACGCCCGAGACTATGGTTGCACCGTCCACGAGCAAACCCGGGTTACCGCATTAGAGAAGCCAGATTCCGAGGCGATGACCCTCGATTGCCAAGGCCCTGGGGAGAGACGTCAAATCACGGCACGCTGGGTTATTGACGCAAGCGGTCGCTCCGCCTTTGCCGGGCGCGATATGGGGCTGATTCGGCGGAGCACCGAGAAGGTCCGTCGGGTGGCCATCTACGGACATTTCGAGGGGGCCGCCCGCAACGAGGGCAAGGCAGAAGGACACATCACCATCGTTCGAATTCCCGGAGGATGGTTCTGGCTCATCCCCTTGGCCCATGATCGTACCTCGGTCGGCCTAGTCCTTCCGACCAAGCAAACCCGCACTTCCCCCGCGCGAAATCTCAAGGATATTTTTGAGCAAGCGGTGAAGAGCTCACCCGCCATGACCGAACGCTTGGAGGCAGCC
Source organism: uncultured Chthoniobacterales bacterium (assembly GCA_964195055.1). Classification (GTDB taxonomy): domain Bacteria; phylum Verrucomicrobiota; class Verrucomicrobiia; order Chthoniobacterales; family JACTMZ01; genus JACTMZ01. Next base: position 1,789 of record CAXMPH010000103.1, read on the forward strand.
CGACCAATGACACCCCTCCAAGCCACCGGCGACTACAGCTGGAAGTTTTCCTCCTTAGCCACCCGCCGGATTGTCCTGACCGGCGATGCGGCAGGGTTCGTTGATCCCATCTTTTCCTCTGGCATCCTCCTCGCTCTCAAATCCGGCCTCCGCGCGGCTGAGATGGTCACAGGCGCCGAAGCGAGTGGACGCAGCCTAGGAGCGTGGGAGCGTTTCGCCTACAGCCGCGGGGTGACGCGATCGATGAATCAGTACGGGAGGCTGATCCGCGCCTTTTACGACCGGGCCGGCTTCGAGGTTTTCATGAGCCCCCAACCGGTCCTGCAAATTCCTCGCAGTGTCGGGCGTTTGGTTGGCGGCGACACCAATCCCTCTCTGGGAGACCGCCTGCGATTGCGTCTCTTCCAAGGCGTCTGCCGGGCCCAGCGCCTTTTCGATGTCGTACCAGCCATTCATTCGCTACGCTGATCACTCCTTTAGGGTACCCGACTTTTAGAAATGGTTCTCTTCCGTTCCCTGCCCGCGGTGCTCTTTCTTGCCGCCGTCCTCGGAGGAGGAATCTGGTCTCTCCTCACCCTGCGGTTTGAGACCGAGCTTCTTTCCACCCTACCTCCCAGCTTACCCAGCGTCCGAGGCCTTTCCGAACTGAGTAAAATCACCGCGGGAAAAGGGGAAATCTATGTCGTAGCCAACCCCTCATTAACCTCGGAGGAGCGCGAAGCTCTTCTCCAAAGGGCCCGACCGGCCCTCGCGGCCGTTCCCGGAGTGGCTAGCGTAGCTGGTCCTGCCGAGACGATTTGGGAGAATGCCGGCGTTTTGGCAGCTTGGATACTGGCCAATGCGCCACCCGAACATTTCGCAAATGTGCTGAGTTCACTCGAACTCGAGGAAGTGCAAACGCGACTGGCAGCCATTCCCAAAAAGTTATCCGGCGCCGTGGATCCAACCGAAATTATTCGTCTACAGATGGACCCACTCGGACTCTTACCCTCTCGGGACATATCTGGTTCCGGCATCCCCGCAGGGTTTCTTATCGTTACCCCCTCCCAAGAACTAAGTGACAGTCGGGCCGACGCTACCATGGTTGATGCCTTACGAGCCGCTCTGCGCGTCAGTCAAGCCGGAGAACTCCTCCTCACCGGAAGACCGGTTTTCAACGCGGACATCTCCCGGCAAATGAAAAGCGATATGACCCTGATGGTGGGCGCGGCGGTTCTCCTTCTGGGTGGTGCCTTTTATCTCTTCTACCGCACCCTCCGTCCCCTTGGCTGGATCATCCTCTTCCAATTATTCGCCCTCCTCGCTGGATTAATTGCCGCTCGGATCTTTTTTGGTGGGCTCAACGTCATCAGCATCGGCTTTGCCTCCATCCTCCTCGGGGTAGGGATGGACTACAGCATCTTGGTTTACCACCACTTTGGTTCACCCCACCGCGACGACCCAAGAGTCTGGAACACTCTGCAACGCGCCATCTGCTTCAGTGCCTGCGTTACCGCTTCCGCTTTCTATTGCCTAGCCCTCACCAACTTTCCCGCCTTAGAGCAACTTGGGGTACTCGTTGGCACCGGCCTCCTCGCCTCCGCCCTCATGGCCATCTGGCAGCTTCGGCTTATTCTGGCGACTCAGCCCCTCCTCGCTCCTCCGGTCTTGTTCCAGGCCAGCGACCGAGCATCCTCGTGGATTCTGCGCCATCGGGGACTCCTCCTCGGGGCAGGCTTGGCCCTTTTGTTCTCCATTCTCTGGCTTCGCCCCTGGACCGAAAACGCCGGATTTTATCAAGGCGACTTGGATCGCCTTCGTCCGGTAGGGAGCGATGCCTACACCGCACAAGAATGGCTGGAGCAGCTCGACCCGGAAGCAAGCGATGCCATCTATGTCTTGCGGGGGCCCGACCACGATACCATTGGTCGCTCCATCCCCGCTCTGGTTAGCGCGGTTGCCCCGCAAAGCAGATGGGAGCCAAGCTGGAATATTCCCTCGGAATCCGCCCGGAGAGCCAATCTCGCGGGGTGGCCGCAAGGCTCTTTGGAGCCACTGACTCAGGCATTTTCTGAGGCGGGCTTCGGTCAAGCGTGGTCGGGAACCACCCTGCAAATGGTATCTACCATGGAAGAAGCCACGGTCAACCCGATCCGCGCCTTCGCTCCTATTGAGGCACTTCTCCGACCGCTGGCCGGCAAGGACGAGATGGGAGCCTACGTCGTGCTACGCCTCCCCGGGATCTCCAAGCATCCGGTGCCCGAAAATGGATGGCCGAAAACAGAGGTGGAGATTTTTCCGGTAAGCTGGATTTCCCTCACCGCCGAAGTCACCCAACTAGCCCAAAAAGATTTTACCCGAGTTGGCCTGGCCATGCTTGCCGCCATCATTGTCCTCTGTGCTTTGGCCCAAAAATCTTGGCGGATGGTTGGCCTCAATCTACTCACCCTTGGTCTCGCCGGCGGACTTTGCCTTTGGATGCTCCGACTCACCGGCACCGCACTCAGTCCCCTCTCCCTGATTAGTCTGCCTCTTCTCGTTGGTCTCGTCGTCGATTACAGCCTGCATGTCCTGATGGCCCTAGAGAACCAGCAGGGCGATCTGCGCAAAACCTACGACCATCTCGCCGCCCCCATTCTTCTGACCGGGATCAGTGCCTGCATCGGTTTTGGAGCTCCCATGCTAACCGGACAACCTGCTTTGCAGAATTTTGGTTTGATTATGGATTTCGGCATCATTTCGGCAGTGGTCGCTGGTTTGGTCCTCCTTCCACCTTTCTACCTCATCGGCCGCGAAGAGGATTACCGTGATCGAAAATTCTACCGAACCCTCTACCAAAGTCGCGGCTTCGAGTGGATCCTCCGAGGGTGGCCTCTCCTGGGCCGTCAGGGTTCCTGGTTCGTATCGCGGACCGTGGGACTCTTCTACGCCCTGACTCATCCCTCTACCGTCCGAGCAGTCCAGGAAAACATCGCCCTGCTTGAGCCCAAAAAAGCCACATTTAGGGGAGCCTGCCAACTCTTCATGAATCAGGCAGAGAACTTTTCCACCTACGGAAGACTGGCTCACCGCCCTGCTCATGAGGTGATCAATATGCTTGGATTTCGCGAGGGCTTTCAACACCTGCAGCGCGCCCAAGAAGGCGGCCGCGGGTGTCTCCTTGTCACCGGACACCTTGGATTTTTCGAGTTGGGAGGGCTGGTCATGGCCCAACTCGGATTCCCCATGACGGCTCTGACCCTCCCGGAACCAAGCACCGCCCTAACCAAGTGGCGCGCCGACTTCCGCGCCCGATGGGGCGTCAAGACCATCGTGGTAGGGAATGACTCCTTCTCCGTCCTCGATATTGTTCGCTCCCTCCAGCAAGGCGCCTTTGTTGCCTCGCTGGCCGATCGTCCCTACGACGGCAATGCCATTCCCATCGACTTACCACACGGCCGCATCCTCTTTTCCACCGGGCCGGTCCTTCTCGCCCTCCTCGCGGGT
>CAXMPH010000104.1:0-5238 GCA_964195055.1 uncultured Chthoniobacterales bacterium
CCCCAACCACGACCGCGCCGGTGGCCGGGTCCGCCCCGAGAATGTTGCGGACAAGAAAGTCGCCCCGGCCGAACTTTTCTTGGTACTCGTTGACCGCCAAACCGGCAAAAAGATTGCCCCGAGCATGCTGTTTTTCGGCTTCAGCCAAGGTGTTGAAGGCCTGCTCTAGCACCTGATAGGCCGGCCGCGAGCCCAGTTCCAAGAGCAGGTGTTCGTCCGCTCGGGTGATTGGAAGGGCCTCGCCGATTGGACGACATCCCTGACTGATCACCGTCTCGACCCTGACTCCGTCGAGGGCGATGGCAAGGGCATCGCAGGTTTGTCCTATGGCTGGGCCAAAAACAACGACGTTCTCTTCGCCATCGGGTCCACTGGCCAAGCCCCCCAGAGTGGGAGCTTGGGGGAAAGCTCGGTTCCATTCCTTTAGCCAAGTGTCGGTGTCGAAGCGAAAGGGGTTAGCCAGAGTTAGCCACGTTTCGGCGGATCCTCCGGCAACCTCTTGCCAGAAGGTATCACTTTCCGCAGTTTCGACTTGGCCTTGGGCCAAGGGAATAGTCCGCACCTTGCCTTGGGGAAGATAAAGAAAGAGCAAAGAAAATCCCGAGGCCATTTCGGCCTCTTTCCTTGTTCCAATGAGGCCAGATCCGGTAGAGCCAACCAATTGTGAGGCATGCCCGTGTACCGTGATGATTTCCTGAAAGTCCTCCAGATGAGGAGTGTAGTCCGTGGAAATGAAGGCGATGGCGAGGGTCGGGGGTGCGCCCAACTCAGCCCGCATCTCCTCGGCCGCCTCGCGGACCCGAGCCTCGTCGAAGGAGTGGGGGACAAGGCGAGAAACGGCGCGGTTCATCCTCTAAGAATGCAGGGGGTCCATAGAGGCTTCAACCTTTGCTTTTGCCCATGCTGTCATCCTCGGGCATAACAGGTCCATGACAGACGCACGCTACGAGAAATTGGCCGAAGTATTGACCAAGCATTCTACCGCCCTTCGCCCTGGAGATAAGGTGCTTATCGACGTTTCCGATGTACCTGACGGCATGGTTATCGCTTTGATCCGCGCTATCCGCCGAGCTAAGGCGCTCCCCTTCACCCAAGTGCAGCGTAGCCGTATTTCCCGGGAGATGGCTCTAAATATGTCTTCAGATCAAATCACGGTTGCGGCCGAGATCGAACTGGCCCGGATGAAAAAAATGGACGCTTACATTGCTATCCGCGGCAGCGACAACTCAACCGAAATGAGCGATGTGCCGGCTGACAAAATGAAGATGATCGCCTCGACGATGCGGCAGGTAATGAACCACCGGATCAATAAGACGCGCTGGGTGGTCCTGCGTTGGCCAACCCCTTCCATGGCCCAGCAGGCCCAGATGAGTACCGAGGCCTTCGAGGATTATTATTTCCGAGTTTGCACCGTCGATTACGGCAAGATGGGTAAGGGAATGAAGGCTCTCAAGGCCCTGATGGACGCGACCGATCAAGTCCACATTACTGGTCCCGATACCGACCTGCGCTTTAGCATCAAGGGGATTGGCTCGGTCATCTGCAGCGGCTTGCGCAATATTCCCGATGGCGAGGTCTTCACCGCCCCAGTCAAGCGCAGCGTCGAGGGCCATCTACGTTACAATGTCCCGACGATCTACCAAGGCACTGGCTTTGAGGATATCCGTCTCCAATTCAAACAGGGCCGGATCATTGAAGCCTCGGCGGGACGCCAGACGGGGAAGCTCAACGCCATTCTCGACGCCGATGCGGGGGCACGCTTCATCGGCGAGTTCTCTCTCGGCTTTAATCCCCATGTACTTCATCCCATCCGAGATATCCTTTTTGATGAAAAAATCACGGGCTCCTTTCATTTTACCCCCGGCCAAGCCTACGAGGTGGGGGGCAATGGTAACCGCAGTCAGGTCCATTGGGACATGGTTTGTATCCAGCGGAAAGACTACGGGGGCGGCGAGGTACGGTTTGATGGAAAACTGATCCGCAAGGATGGTATCTTTGTCCTACCGGCGCTGAGGTCGCTCAACCCTCCTCGGACGAAGTGACCCTTCCCGCCCCGCGGGACAAAGCTACCTCGCCTAAAGTCCGCGGCACCTTCCGGGATTTTGTTCGCACCCACGAGCGCCGCCGACGGCTCTTTCCCCGGGCCCTGCTCGTTGGCTTAATTACCGGCCTAGTGGCGGTAGCCTTCCGTATTTGCCTTGAGGAAATTGGGACCCACTTGCTCCATTTTATCTCCTGGGCTCACCAAGTGGGGCTTCCCGGTTTCATCGCGGTGGTTACCCTTGGCTCGGTGGGCGGTGGACTGGCTGTCTGGATCACCCAGCGCTTTGCCCCGGAGATTGCCGGCAGCGGGATTCCCTTCTTGAAGGCGGTGGTCCATCGCCTTCGCCCCATGATCTGGTGGCGCATCCTCCCGCTCAAGTTTCTTGGTGGTCTGCTGGCTATCGGTTCCGGCATGGCTCTGGGGCGGGAGGGGCCCACGATTCAGATGGGGGGCGCTTGCGGGCAGTGGGTTGGACGCTGGACTCGGGCAACCAGTCGTGAGCGGCGTAGTCTGATTGCCGCGGGAGCGGGAGCCGGCTTGGCTGCTGCCTTCAATGCTCCATTGGCCGGGGTGCTTTTTGTTCTGGAGGAAGTTCAGAGGGATTTCTCCGCCGCCCTGCTGGCCGCCGCCTTCGTCGCCGCCGTAGCTGCGGATTTGGTCGCTCGGTATTTTCTCGGTCAATCACCATTATTCTATTTTGACGAACTAGCGGTGCCGCCTTTGGCCACCATTCCTTGGTTTGTGTTGCTCGGGGTCATTTGTGGCCTCCTTGGGGTGATGTTCAACCGGGGATTAATCCTCGGGCTCGATCTCTTTGGCCCGCTGGCCAAGCGGGGTGGTGGATTGACCGGTTTTTTAGCGGGAGCTTTGGGAGGTATCGCCATGTGGTTTTTCCCTGCGGCAGCTTCCAGTGGTGACGGATTACTCGAGCGGGTTTGGTCGAATCAGCTCGGTCTGGTTGCCCTTGGAGGTTTTTTTCTTCTGCGCTATCTCATGACCTTGACTGCTTATGGTAGCGGGGCGCCCGGGGGAATTTTCGCCCCCATGCTCGTGCTGGGAGCTCTCCTTGGAGCCGCGGTCTCGCAGGCTGCCGATTTTCTTCTCCCAGGGATGACGGTCGACCCTCAGATCCTTGCGGTCGTCGGAATGGCCGCCTTCTTCGCCGCGGTTGTCCGTGGCCCTCTCACGGCCATCGTTCTTATCATGGAAATGACGGGGGGGCAGGAGATTCTGCTGCAGTTGTTGGTCGCCTGTTTTTCTGCCTACATCATCGCTGAGGCATTGGGGGAGAAGCCGGTTTACGAGGCCTTATTGGCACGGGATCTGGCCCGTTCCGACGAAGTTCCTCCTCCGGGTGAAGCCGTCTTGATGAGTTTTACGGTTGAGCAAGGAGCCCGCTTTGAGGGACGCCAGCTGGGTGAGGTAGGCTTGCCCCCCGGATGTCTCATCGTGGGGATCGAGCGGCGCAATGGTCGAGTCTTGGGAGTGCCTCAACGCGATACCCGGCTCATGCCGGGCGACAAAATTTCGGTGTTGGTCGACCCCGAGGCAGGGCAAGCAGCCGACGCACTCCAAGAGGGTTTATCCCAATCAGGAGATTGAGTCTGGGCTACTTTTTCTCTTAGATCTCTGGGAGGACTTTAACCGCGACGCTGGCGGCCTGCCGCGGGACGTCGGTTGTTGCGTCGCTTGTTCGGTCGCCCGTCCATCCTCGGTTCGATTCTGGACGGTCGGGGTGGCGGGTTTTCCCCATGGGTGGGAACGCTGTCTCCTTCCAGCCTCAATCGGGTAATTTTCTGTCCGATAAAACGCTCAATCGCTGCAAGTTTTTTGATCTCGTCGTGACCGACCAGAGTGAAAGCATCGCCGGTCTGCTGAGCCCGACCCGTTCGTCCAATGCGATGGACGTAGTCTTCCGGATGCTGAGGGATGTCGTAGTTGATGACATGGCTGACCCCGGCGACATCGATGCCGCGGGCCGCGATGTCGGTCGCCACCATGACCTCGTACTTACCCGACTTGAAGCCTTTGAGCGCTTCGATGCGCTGATTCTGCGACCGGTTGGCGTGCAGCACTGCCACCGAGTGATTATTGTCGCGCAGGCGCCGGGCGATACGGTCGGCACCATGCTTGGTCCGGGAAAAGACCAAGACGCTCTGGTAGTCGGTGGCATCAAGGAGAGAGGAGAGCATGCTGAATTTCCTCTTTTGATCGGTGACATAGACCCCGTGCTTCACCGTGGAGACAACCGTGCTCGATGCCCCGATTTCAATCCGAACCGGGTCACGCAGGGCCCAGCTGGCCAGATCGGCAATTTCCGGAGGTAGGGTGGCGGAAAAGAAGAGAGTCTGGCGGCTTTTGGGACATTTGCTGATGATCCGCTTCATCGGGGCGAGGAAGCCGACGTCAAGCATCCGGTCGACTTCGTCGAGAATGAGTACCTCAATATCTTGGAGACGTACCGTGCCTTGTTTGATGTGGTCCTCCAACCGCCCAGGGGTGGCTACGAGAACATCGATACCGTCTCGCAGGGCGGCGCGCTGGGCTCCGTAGCCAACTCCACCAAAGACCGAACTGATCCTCAGGTCAGTGAAGCGGGCAAGGTCGCGCATCGAGGTTTCTACCTGCATCGCTAGCTCCCGAGTCGGTTCAAGGACGAGGCAGCGCAACTTTCCGTGAGTGCCTAGCTTCTGTAGGGTTGGTAGGGCAAAGGCGGCGGTTTTACCCGTCCCCGTCTGGGCGGAGGCAACGACATCGTGACCTTCGAGGGCTGGAGGAATAGCTCGAAGTTGCACGGGAGTAGGGTCTCCGTAACCCATGGCTTGGGCGCCTTGCAGCAGTGGCTCGGTCAATCCAAGCTTAGAAAATGGCATGAGGCGCGGAGACTGCGTCCGAATTGGTAGTTTGTCAATCGGTGCTTTCGGGTCTCTCTGGCCTAGTCAGTTGACTCAGTACCCTTTGCTTGCCCATGGGTTCCACCAGTTTTCTTCTCTCGGGGGTAAAGGTGTGCTCCACCGGAAGGCGCTCCCCATGCCCGTCGACAAAAAGGTAGTTGCTCTGTTCAAAATGGCGCGCATGGGCCAAGGGGCTCTGGCTGCAGGAGTCTGTGGCGGAGGCAGCGCGGGCCGAACCCTGCGCTTCGAGTAAAAATCCGAAGTGACAAAAAACTCAAAAGAAAGGGGTTGTCTGAGGGA
>CAXMPH010000105.1:0-5221 GCA_964195055.1 uncultured Chthoniobacterales bacterium
GTCGAGATACGCGGGCCCATAACTCATGCGGGCAGACTCGACCTCAAGGGAAAGCTCCTTTTGAGTCCACCCATCGCCGCCCGCCTCACCGCCCTAACACGTCAGTCTTTACCAGTCACCGAAATCGAGGGTTTACCCGGCTACCGAGAGGTCTCCTTCCAGATCGGGGGCACCCTGGACAAACCGCAAAGCAACCTAGCCAGCCGACTCCTTGGGGGAGGTATTGGCGGACAGGTCGGCGAGTTCTTCCTTAACTTTTTCGGCACTCCCTAGCCCATGCGTGTTATCGCCGGAACCGCGGGCGGGCTCCACTTAACCTGTCCTCAAGGCATTACCCGTCCCATGATGGATCGCGTCCGCGGCGCGGTATTTTCTAGTCTGGGTGACTTTGTCGCAGAAGCCCGAGTCCTCGATCTTTTTTCTGGTAGTGGAGCCCTCGGTATCGAGGCCCTGAGCCGAGGAGCAGCCTCGTGCGTTTTTGTTGATCGCCACCGCAAGGCGGTCAAAGTTATTCGAGCCAACCTTGCCCACGCTCACCTCACCGGGACCGTCCGGTTGCAGGACGCCGCTCTGGCTATTGCCGCTGCCAAACCAGCCTCCTTCGATTTGATTTTCGCCGACCCACCTTTTGCCTTAGAGCCGGATGAATCAGCCCATCCCCTATCTCTGCTAACCAACAAGCCAATGAGCCAGTGTGTTCGGATGGATGGCCTCTTTGTTGTTGAATTGCCCATCGAGCCTCCTTTAGGCAATGCCGCGTGGAAACTACTACGCCGCAAAAGGTACGGCCAGGCTTGGGTTGCCTTCTATCGACGAGAGGAGGACGGATGATGCGCCTTCTTTACAACCTCCTTTTTCCTTTCGCCTTTCTTGTCTTTCTCCCATGCTTCCTCACCAAGATGTTTCGGCGGGGCAGTTATCGCCGTGACTTTGGCCAGCGCCTAGCCCGTTACGATAAGGAGCTTCGTCATCGATTCTCCCGCGGAAAATGGATCTGGGTCCATGCGGGCAGTGTGGGAGAACTCCTCAGCGCCCTAAAAATTCTCGATGAGTTGCATCGCCGGCACCCGGAATGGAACTTTGTTGTCTCAAGCACCACCTCGACAGCGCACGCCATTGCCACCTCGAAGCAGCAGGACTGGTGGGTACCAGTCTACACTCCCTTGGACTTCCCCTGTCTCGTCCGGTCTGCCCTCGCGGCCGTAAAGCCCCGTCTTATCATCCTAACTGAAAGTGAGATGTGGCCAAACTTCGTCTGGACAGCATCCGACCGAGCTATTCCCCTCGTCCTCGTCAATGCTCGGGTTTCGCCCCGTTCCGCTCGGCGCTACCGAAAATTTGCTTCTGTCTTGCGCTCGCTTACCCGTCACCTTGCCTGGGTTGGCCTGCAGGAACCAGAACATGGCCAGCTCTGGGCCCATCTCGATGTTCCACTCGCACGACTCCAGCTCACCGGCAGCGTCAAATACGACCCAGGAACAACCCCTCCCAAGACCCGAAATTTTCGAGCCGTCTTGGAACAATGGGGAATTAGTGCGGCAGATCCTATTCTGCTTGGTGCCAGCACCCACGAAGGCGAGGAAGAGATTCTTGCCTCCACTCTGATCAAATTGCGGCAGAATTTTCCGACGATCCGACTTCTTATCGCCCCGCGCCATGTCGAACGCACTGCCGATATCGTAAAGATACTTCAGGGGAGAGGACTCTCCGTCGGGCTCCGGGATGCGCCTCCCTCGGCACCCCCACCCGACATCCTAATTATTAACACCACGGGTGAACTGCGCGACTGGCACACCTGCGCCAGTGTTGTTTTTGTGGGCAAGAGCCTGACCGGCCGCGGCGGCCAAAATCCCGTGGAGGCCATTCTTACTCGCCGCCCCGTCCTCTTTGGACCACATATGGAAAACTTCGCCGCCCTGCGCGACCACCTCCTTGCTACCGGGGGTGCCATAGAGGTACAGGGTGCCACCTCCCTTGCCGCTACTACTGCCCGATTGCTCCTTTCTCCGGAAGACGTCTTACGTCTCGATAGCTGCGCCATGGCGGCTCTTGACCGTCATCGAGGGGCCACCAAACGAACAGCCGACCTCGTGGAGGCAGCTCTCAAGGAAGGTGACGAAGCCGCAAGAGCAGTATAGGATGAGGTGATAAGATTGATGAAAGCTAAACCATTCCGGATCGGATCCGTCACAGTTGGAGGGAAAAAACTCCTGCTCATTTTGGGACCCTGCGTTCTCGAAAGTGAAAAATCAGCCCGACGAGCGGCCCAAAAACTCGTCACCTTATCCAAGCAACTGGGCCAACCCTTCATTTTCAAGGCCTCCTACGACAAAGCCAACCGCACCTCTGGAAGCTCCTTTCGTGGGCTTGGAGCCCGCCAAGGCTGCGAAATTCTCGGTCGTATCCGGGCAGACTTCGGTGTACCAGTCACCACCGACGTCCACTCGCCGGAGGATGTCGCGCTGGCCGCTCCGCATGTGGACCTGCTGCAAATTCCGGCCTTTCTCTGCCGCCAGACCGACCTGATCATGGAGGCTGGATCGAGCGGTCGAGCCGTCAACGTCAAAAAAGGCCAGTTCCTTTCCCCATGGGAAATCGCTCCAATCGCCAAAAAACTGCAAGCTGCCGGGTGTCGAAAATTTTTCTTCACCGAACGGGGCACCACTTTTGGCTACAACAACCTAGTCGCCGACATGCGCTCCATTCCTTGGATCCAAGAACAGGGCTACCAGGTGATTTTTGATGCCACTCACTCAGTCCAGCGACCGGGAGGCGGAGGAGATTGCACTACGGGCGATGGAGCTCTAGCTCCTACTTTGGCTTATGCCGCTGTCGCGGCTGGAGCCGATGGCGTTTTTCTCGAAACCCATGAGAATCCACGGCGCGCCCCCTCCGATGGCCCTAACCAAATTCCACTGGCCCAGCTACCTGCGGTTCTTCGGAAAATCATGAGGATACGTGAAGCTCTCTAAGCTTATTCTCGCCTTGGTGCCAGCCACCTCGCTCCTTCTTTTTCCTTCGCTTAGCCAGGGCGAGACCGAAGAAGGAGACGACATCCACATTCCTATTGCCATCGGACAGGGTGTTAAAGGAGTCCGCTTTCCCCAATATGACAAACACCGGGGAGGCAAACTAAGTATGCGCTTCAACGCCGAGAAGGCGGAGCGGGCTAGTGAGAAAACTTTTAACTTTAAAGGTCTTCATATAGAAGTATTCGATAAGTCGACCGAAAAGATGTCTATGGAGGTTTTTCTTAAAGAGGCCGTCTTTGACCGTAATACCAGCCTCCTGACCAGCGAAGAGGAGAGCACGATCACAGGCGAGCAATTCAAGATCATTGGCCGATCCATGGAATTTGATTCTAAAACTCGCAACAGCCGCCTCCGAGGGCCTGTAATTATGACAATCACCGAGCTGGAGGAGCAGGCAGGATCATGAAAAGAATTATATGTATAACAATGACCACCTCGCTCTTCGTTCTCACCGGAGGGGTGGCTCAAGATGCCCTAAGTGGTAAGGCGGACCAGCTGGGCTTCGGCAATAGCTCAAGTAAGCGCCCCGAGGGCAGCAAAACAGAAATCACGGCCCAAGAGGAAGCCACCTTCAACGAAAAAGAAAACAAAGCCGTCTTCCTTGGTGATGTTCGGGTGAAGGATCACGCCTTTCTCCTCGCGGCGGACCGCCTTACCATCCACATGGCTTCCAACCGATCAGGCATCGACCGGGCCATTGCCGAGGGCCATGTCGTCATCGTCCAGCAGACCGAAGATTCATCGGAGGAAAAGGCAATAGGACGCTCCGATCGAGCCGAATATGTGCCAGCTACCGGGCGAGTTACTTTGAGCGGTTCCGCCGAAATCCAGCAAGGAATCAACCGCCACATCGCCACTTCCCCATCCACCCGTATGATCCTCAACCGCGATGGAAGCGCCACCACCGAGGGGCCGAGTCGGACCGTGATCACTGACCGACAGGAGACCTCGATTCTGCCATGAGCAGCTTACCCTCCCCTCCCACCGATGCGGCAACAGCGTCAAACGACCCAAGTCTTCCCTTACTCAGCACGGACAAGCTGGTCAAAATTTATGGAGGCCGCTCCGTGGTCAATGGCGTCGACATCAACGTTCGGAGAGGTGTAATTGTTGGGCTACTCGGACCCAATGGTGCCGGAAAAACAACCAGTTTCTACATGATTGTTGGACTAGTCCGACCAAACTCGGGCCGTGTCTTCTTTGATGGCGAGGACGTGACCCGTATTCCCATGTTCAAGCGATCCCGCGCGGGCATGGGCTATCTCCCACAAGAGGAATCGATTTTCCGAAAGCTCACGGTCGAACAGAATATCATGGCCATTCTCGAGACAACGAAGCTCTCCAAAGCGGCCCGCAAATCACGTTGCGAAGAACTGCTTCACCAGTTTGGAATCGAGCACATCGCCAAAAATAATGCCCTCACCCTCAGCGGTGGGGAAAAGCGACGATTAACCATCGCGCGATCCCTCGTGACCAGCCCCTCCCTCCTCATGCTCGATGAACCCTTCAGCGGTGTTGATCCCATCGCGGTTTTTGACGTTCAGCAAATCATCATCAATCTGCGCAAGTCGGGCCTAGCCATCCTTATCACTGATCACAATGTTCGCGAGACACTCGCCATCGTCGACCGCGCCTACCTTATCTTCGAAGGACGCGTCGAAAGCGAAGGCCCCAAGGATTTTCTCCTCAATGATCCGGTCAGCCGCAAACTCTACCTTGGCGAGAGTTTTAAAATGTAGGACGACTATGCCATCCACCCCCAAAACAAGATCGATTAGTGTTGGAGACTTCTTCGACCGCCACGCCAGCGATCTTGGTCTCACACTGATTGCTGGAGAAAGCGGGCTCGACCGCCTCATTCGTGAGCCCACGGTTAACCGGCCTGGCCTCGCCCTTTCGGGATTCTACAGCTACTTCGCCGGCAAGCGCATCCAAGTCATCGGGAGCGCCGAACTGAGCTATCTCGATAGCTTGACAGCCAGCATCCGCAAAGACCGCTTGCGAAAATTTTTCGAATACTCCATGCCCTGTGTCGCGGTAGCTCGACAGCCCGCAAGTAAGTCCTCCTCCCGATGGAGCAAGGTGATGCCACTCATCGCCCGTTTGGCCAAGGAGGCCTCTATTCCTGTCCTGCGCACCCCAATGATCACCATGAAATTCATGAATGCGGCGACCATCGCTCTTGAGTT
>CAXMPH010000106.1:0-5190 GCA_964195055.1 uncultured Chthoniobacterales bacterium
AGATGTAGGTGAAGAAAAAACCCTGTTTCGGATGGTGTCCTTCCTCCTTCAAGGGATCAGAGGCGGGGGCGGGGGCGGGAACAAAAGTGGTGGCGCTTGTGCTCATAAATTATTCTGGAGGAGGTTACGTGGGGTGGAAGCAACTGGATCTTTGGCGGGAGGGAGGGAGGCGTTGAGGGCCTGCAATTCCTCGGCTTTAGCCGCGATCTTTCCTGCCTTCCACTTTTCAAATTCTTCGAGACTAACCACTCGGATAGGAGCTTTCATGTTGTAGTGCCCTGCCCCACAGATTTGACTGCAGGCCAACTCAAAATTGCCGGTTCGGATCGGCTCAAACCAGACCCAAGCAATGGTGCGGCCGGGTACGGCCGCTTGGTAGAGACGGAACTCGGGAACATAAAAGGAGTGAATGACATCACGCGAATGAAGGTATAGATGCACCGGTCGGTTGACCGGAATAACTAATTCGGTACTGGAGAAGTCGTCTAGGCCGGCCTGATCACCCTCGACGAGGCCAAACTTATTATCCATCGAGTAGGTACTGACATCAACTTTCCCAAGTTGCTCATCCGCCCCAGAGTAGCGCAGATCCCAGCCAAACTGGTAGCTAACCACGTCAATTTTCATGGCATCGGCTGGCGGTTCGCTATGCAGTTCACCCCACAGTCGGTTGCTGAAAATGACCAGTCCGAGAAAAATAGCAGTGGGAATTGCCGTCCAAATTATTTCTAACTTGTTGTTTCCATGACTGTAATGAGCTTTGACTCCTGGCCTTTTACGGTACTTGACCAAGTAGTAAATGTAGACCGCTTGGGTGAGGACGAAAACCGCCGCGGTCAGGTAGAAAATAAAATTGAGCAGGCTGTCGATTTTTTTACCCCCCGCGGTGGCGACTTCAGGAGCCCAGTACAGATTGGTATCGCGGACTTCAGCCGGCACCTCAGGCAAAACGGCGAGGAAGACCAAGACGAAAAAAAACAAAAATTTCGGGAGGGTGATCTTCATCATGCTTGACTTCCTTCGGCTTCGACCACCGCCGCGTCGGGCGGTTCGTTCCCATCCATGAGTTCGCCATCCTCGGATGGGGGCAGCTCAGACCCAACGGACTCATTGAGAGTTTTCGCCGGAATCGCCTGGAGTTGGGCTTGGGTCCACGGCTCTCGCCGATCTAGGTTTTCCTCACGCATTTGGGCCACCTGCTCCGCCGTGATGGGGGTAGCCTCGTTTCCCCATTCGTTGCGGATATAGGTCAGGATCATCGCGATCTGATTGTCTTTCATCTGTTTCCAAGCCGGCATCGCTCCATTGTAGGTGCCACCCATCACCTGCACAGGTCCCTGCAAGCCATGAAGCAGGATATTGACCAGATGGTTGTCTCCATGCCAGTCGCCGCCCACGACCCAGTCGCTGCCAGCCAAAGGCGGAAATTGTCCGGCGACACCCTGGCCCGTCACCTGATGACAGGCAACGCAGTTAGCAGTGTAGAGTCGTTTACCCACCACGAGAGGGTCAGGCGGAGCTTTGGGGCCGCCCCCACCCCCAGCCCAAGACACTTGACTCGGGTTGAAAACATCTGCCTGAAATCCTCCACTGTTGAAGGCAAGGTAGGCACCACCCCAAAAAACCAAGGCCATAAAGAGGGAGACCAGCCATAAAGGGATCGGCTCATATCCATCGCGAGGGTCATCTTTTTCACGCAAAATGGCCTCATGCATATGACGCACATTGAGGTCATCGCCTTCCCGATTGGCCTCAAAGGTGTCCGACAAGGGTTCCTGGTTGGGATCGTTGATCATGGTTAGGGCTCGGGCGACTCCGGCAGAGGGTAGTTGCGGTTCAGGGAGATAAGATAGGCTACCAAGGCCTCCGCATCATAGGTCGGAACGACTTCATAGCCTTCCGGCGGAGCAGATGGAGGGAGTAAGTTAATCGCGTTGGCCGCCATCTGTCCTTCAATCTTCTGGGTCTGATAAAGGTAACGGTAGCTCGGCATGATGGAGCCAGGGCTGACCACCGCAGGCTGGTATAGGTGCTGATGGTGCCACATCACACTGGGCTGGCGCGCCCCTATGTTAGAAAGGTCGGGGCCGGTGCGCATCGTCCCGAGAAAAGCCGGGCGTTCTCTCATGTAGTCACGAGCCACCGTCGGACGAGCCCCCCAGCCACGCTCAAGGTCTGAGCCATAGCCAATCTGCCTCACCTGCTGGCTATGACAGTAAATACAACCGGAGGAAGCGTAAACCTGCTGTCCCCGCTCAGCCAGGCCCGAGAGCGGTGGCGGTAAAATATCGCCAGTGTCCTCATCGACGAAGGGCAGGTAGCGACCAAGGGCGAGATAGGGGTAGGCCACTAGCCCAATCCACGAGCAAAAGAAGGTGATGAAAATCCCCGCAATGATGACAGACATCCGGTTCATAATGAGAGTGGCTCCGGTTTATCCTCTCCCTGACTGGCAAACAAGGTGGGCTGGACCTTGGGTGACCCGACCTTGAGAAGGAGCAAAACGAAACTAAGAGCGAAGACAATATGGCCCGCGGTCAGGAGAATGCCCGAGCCGCTACGGAGGAATAGCCATGGTTTAGTGTAGTCCAAGGTCGCCATGAAGGTGATCTCAGGATCAAGCAGGGCCAAACCCTGGAGGATTCCTCCGATGGAAAGAACCACCACCATGAGGACGATCCCGATAGCGACCAACCAAAAATGCCAACGAATGAGACGGGCCGAGGGCCATTCCCATCCGACCACCCGAGGCAAGATGTAGTACATAGCCCCGTACATGATCATGGTGAAAAAAGCATAGAGTCCGAGATGCGAGTGACCCACGGTGTAGTGGGTAAAATGGGTCACCGAATTAAGGGTCGGAATAGCCATGAGGCTGCCCTGAACGCTGGCCAAGGTGTAGCACATCGCACCAAAAACGGTGAAGCGCAGGGTCGGGCTCCATTTGAGGGCGCCAAAATTACCCCGCACCGTCATATGATGGTTGATCGCGGTGGTGATAACTGGAATGAACATCATCATACTGGCCACCACACTGGCTGTGACCATCCAGGCAGGGAAGGGACCACCGATAAGATGGTGCATTCCGTTCCAGCTGTAGAAAATTGCCAGAGTCCAGAAGCCGAGAATACTCAGATAGTAACTGTGGATCGGACGGCCGAGAACTTTCGGAATCAGGTAATAGGCCGTAGCTAGGCCGATGGGAGTGAACCAAAGTCCGAGGGCGTTGTGCCCATACCACCAATTGACCGCCCCTTGGGCGCCACCTTGGATGCTCTCGAAGTTGAGGAGCAAGTTGGCCGTCGAGTAAAGCCAAGGAAACCAAATGATGGCCGCGAGCAAATACCACTGGCTGACGTAGATGTGGCCAGGTTGACGAAAACGAAACATGACCACGGCCCAGACCGCAATCAAGCCGAAGGAAACAAAGAGAATGGCACTGGCGTAGTTGGGGAACTCGAGCCACTCAATCGAACGGCCATCACCGGCAAGGATACCGTAGATTCCTAGCAGGACCCCGATATTCCAAAAAACAGCGGCACTAACCAGTAGCTTAGCATGACGCAGAGGGGTACGACAAAGACGTGCCATCAGCCAGAGGGAAGTACCGATTCCAGCCGAGGAGGCCCAACCATAGGCGACGGCGTTGAGGTGGGCTGGGCGAACCCGGCCAAAGGTCAACCAACCCCATTGGTCGAGGAAAGCTGGATCGTTCATCTTGAAAGAGGCCAGCATGGCAAAACCTGTCCCGACGAGGAGCCAAAAGATGGCCGAGCCATAAAAGAGGACAACCGGAAGGCGGGTCGAAGCGTCGATCTCGGCCCGCAGAGATTTGTCCACATCGGGCAATGCCACGGTACTAGTCGGTTCCATCGTTATTGTTGCACTCATCTTCTTGCTTCCTTCAAGTTACGTGCGAGGGGAACTCCGCGACGCAGCGGACCATTGCCAGATTTGTCGGTGAAGGCATCGGTGGCGGTTCCAACGGGTTCGTCTAGGTCGAAAATGGTGAGCGAGCCCTCTTCCAGATTACGGAACTGACCGTTGCGGGCAGCCCAATAGAAAGCAGCCACCGTGGTTCCTCCAAAGACAACCAAACCAGCCGCCAACAACAGGTACATCACAAAATTCATGGGGTGGGCACCTCCTCGGAAAAGGATGGATCAATCACCGGAGGATTGGGGGCAATTGAGGGGGATGGTGATAGTTTAAAGGGCGGAGGAGTTGGCTGCGCCGTCGCCAGTCCTCCCGGCTTGATCGCGGATCCAAGCGGCACATTGGGATCAATAGGATAGGCTGGATGAGGGGCCCCCCGCTTGGCTAAATCTTCTACCGTAAGATCCATAGCGCGCTCTAGGGGAATCCTGACGATTCCTTTGTCTTGGTCAACCCAAGCGTAGCCGGTGGTGAGAGCCTGGTTTTCTTCTTCGACCATCGAGAGAATTTCGTGTCGCTCCTCCGCCCGCAAGGCCACCTCATCAAAAGCTGCTGGATCATTGGAAGCGAGCAACCACTGCACCAGCAAAGCAAAAAAGATAAAGATGACAAAGGTTCCGACGAAAATCGGCCAGATGCTCTTCTTGGGCGGCTCAGCGCTCTCGGGTGTGAGGTGATCCATCAATTTTTAAGTTTGAGCGAGTTAGCCAGGCGCGGGTCCTTGATCGGCCAGAGAGGTGCATCCCCTAGGCGCTTCATGAACACCGCCGCGAGGGTGGAGCCGATAGCGAGAAGGCAGACAAGGTCGAGCCAGTGGGGAGAGAAGCCAGCTTGATGATAACTGGGGAGGACGATGATGTAGAGGTCGAGAATGTGCATCAGAAGAATCCAGACCGCGACAGCGCAG
The DNA here is from genome assembly GCA_964195055.1 of uncultured Chthoniobacterales bacterium. Lineage (GTDB taxonomy): Bacteria > Verrucomicrobiota > Verrucomicrobiia > Chthoniobacterales > JACTMZ01 > JACTMZ01. Next base: position 4,844 of record CAXMPH010000106.1, read on the forward strand.
AGAAGAAGGGGCTTTTTTTTGGTGCCGATAAAGAGAAGAACAACAAAGGGCAGGAAGAAATGACCAATGACCAAGATAAGATTTAAGGTGTTCCAACTGCCCGTATTACGCCGCAGAAAATAGACAGTCTCCTCGGGAATATTGGCGTACCAGATGAGCATGTACTGACTAAAACCGATGTAAGCCCAGAAGACGGTGAAGGCCAGCATGAGCTTGCCCATGATGTGATAGTGCTCAAGCGTGACCACCCCAGCTAGGTATCCCGCTCGGCGCAGCGCGGTTACGAGAAGGACGAGAACACAGATTGAACTGAGGGCGGAACCGGCAAAAATGTAGACACCCCACAT
>CAXMPH010000107.1:0-5167 GCA_964195055.1 uncultured Chthoniobacterales bacterium
TTGAACTCCGGGATGAGATTGTTGACCGGACAACCGCTGGCTGCACCGTTGAGAATCATCCCACTCTGGCAAAAGGGCGTGCCGCAGTCCATACAGCGAGACCCCTGTTCCTGGAGTGTTTCTACCTCGGTATGTTTGTGAAACTCGTTCCAGTCGCTGGCTCGCTCAAGAGGTGAACGGTCCGCGGGCAATTCGCGGGTGAACTCTTTAAATCCGGTTGGTTTTCCCATGGTGTGTGTAGATTAATTTCCGCCGGCACGTGAGAGGGCACGGGCATTTTCTTCGAAAGCGGCCATCACCGCCTCGTCTCCGCTCAAACCGGAGGCGATAACGCGGTCCATCGCCATCAAGACACGTTTATAGTCGGTTGGCATGACTTTGACGAACTTCTTCACCGACTCATCCCAAGAGGAGAGAATTTCCAAAGCCCGCCCACTGCTGGTCAGATCCGCGTGACGTTCGATCATGCTCTTAAGTTCATTGATCTCCTCCTCACTTTCCAAGCGATCCAGATCAACCATGGCTTGGTTGCAACGAGTATGAAACTTTCCATCAGTATCGAGAATGTAGGCAATACCGCCGGACATGCCGGCTGCGAAATTTTTCCCAGTCGGACCAAGAACAACAACTCGACCACCGGTCATGTACTCACAACCATGATCACCCACCGCCTCGACGACCGCGGTAACCCCACTGTTACGCACGCCGAAACGTTCGCCGGCCATCCCGCGAATGTAGACCTCTCCGGCCGTAGCACCGTAGAGGGCCACGTTGCCGATGATCATGTTGTCTTCCGCGACAAAGGTGGAAGCCGCATCTGGGTAAACGATGATCTTGCCGCCACTGAGGCCTTTACCGATGTAATCATTGGCATCGCCCTCGAGGCGAAGAGTGAGCCCGTGCGGGGCAAAGGCCCCAAAACTTTGGCCAGCAGAACCAACGAAATCGAGATTGATCGTATCAGCTGGTAGTCCTTCCATCCCGTGGGCCTTGGAAATTTCGTAGCCAAGGATGGTGCCAACCACTCGGTTGACGTTTTTGATGGGGAGCCGCGAGTGAACTTTTTTGCCCTGTTTAATCGCCGGCTCACAAATCTTAAGGAGAGTTGTCATATCCAGCGATTTCTCAATGCCATGATCCTGTTTCATGGTGCAGTAGGTACCGACATTACTGGGCACGTCGGGGGAGTAAAGGATGCGCGAGTAATCGAGACCCTCCGCCTTCCAGTGGTCGACCGCCTTACGCATGACCAGTTTGTCGACCCGACCGACCATCTCATCGATTGACCGGAAACCTAGTTTGGCCATGAGCTCTCGCACCTCGGTAGCGACAAAGCGCATGAAGTTAACCACATGATCAGCATTGCCGGTAAACTTTTTCCTCAGTTCAGGATCTTGGGTAGCGACCCCGACCGGACAAGTATTGAGGTGACAGGCTCGCATCATGATGCAGCCCATGACAACAAGCGGTGCCGTGGCAAAACCAAACTCCTCGGCTCCGAGGAGGGCACCGATGACGACATCGCGCCCAGTTTTGAGTTGTCCATCGACCTCGACAACAATGCGGCTGCGCAGATTGTTGAGCAGTAAGGTTTGGTGGGTCTCGGCCAAGCCAAGCTCCCAAGGCATTCCGGCGTGCTGCACACTCGAGAGAGGCGAGGCGCCGGTACCACCATCGTAGCCACTGACCAAAACCACATCGGCGTGGGCTTTAGCCACCCCAGCAGCCACGGTGCCGACGCCAACCTCGCTAACCAATTTGACCGAGATGCGGGCGTGCCGGTTGGCATTTTTGAGGTCATGGATCAGCTCGGCAAGGTCTTCGATGGAATAGATATCATGGTGTGGTGGCGGTGAGATGAGTCCGACCCCCGGAGTGGAATGACGAACCTTGGCGATCCAAGGATAGACCTTGGTTCCAGGAAGCTGCCCCCCCTCACCCGGCTTGGCTCCCTGCACGATTTTGATCTGCAACTCCTTAGCCTGCGACAGGTAATAGCCGGTGACTCCGAACCGCCCCGAAGCGATCTGCTTGATCGCACTATTCTTTGAATCACCGTTGGGGAGCACTTTGTAGCGCTCGGGATCTTCTCCTCCCTCGCCGGTGTTACTTTTACCTCCGATACGGTTCATTGCTACCGCCAAGGTCTCGTGGGCTTCAGAACTGATCGAACCATAGGACATCGCTCCAGTTTTGAATCGCTGCATGATTGATTCAACCGAATCGACCTCCTCAATCGGAATACCTCCATCTTGAGGAAATTCGAAATCTATGAGCCCGCGCAGGGTGGCCAATTTCTTAGATTGGTTATTGATCGAATCGGAGTACTTACGGAAAACGTCCATGTTGTCCATTCGACAAGCGCTCTGAAGCAGATGGATGCTCGTCGGATTCAAGGCATGGTGCTCGCCATCATGCCTCCATTTGTAGACCCCTCCGGCGTCAAGGACTTCGTCGCGATAATCGCGCCCGGGAAAGGCTCGAAGGTGGCGCATAGTGACCTCGCGGGCCACCCCGTCGATGTCGATCCCCTCAATCCGGGAAGCCGTCCGCTTAAAGTATTTATCGACGACAGCACTGTTGAGGCCGACCGCCTCGAAGATTTGAGCGCCGCGGTAGCTCTGAATTGTAGAAATCCCCATCTTCGACATCGTCTTGACGATTCCCTTGACCGCCGCCTTGATGTACTGATTTATCGCTTTTTCAGCATCGATGTTGATCAGCTTTTTCCGGTTAATCACGTCCTCAATCGACTCAAAGACAAGGTAGGGATTTACCGCACCAGCGCCGTAGCCTGCTAGCAAGGCAAAGTGGTGTACCTCGCGGGGTTCCCCAGACTCGAGAACGAGACCGATCTTGGTTCGCATTCCATTGTCGATCAGGTGGTGGTGCAACCCGGAAACGGCGAGCAGAGCCGGGATAGCCGCCTCTTTTTCATTCATACCTCGGTCGCTCAGGATGAGGATATTCACTCCCGAGGCAACTAGCTTATCGGCCGCCTGAAAGAGCTTTTCCATCGACTGGGCCAAGGCAGCACCGCCTCCGGACACATCGTAGAGAATGGGCAAGGTGGCGGACTTGAATCCAGGACGATCGAGGACGCGCAATTGCTCCAGTTCGTCATTGCTGATGATGGGGCGGTTGAGTTGGATCTGTCGGCAGCTTTCTGCCTTGGGCTCGAGCAAGTTGCCCTCGGAGCCTAGGGTGGTAATGGTGGAAGTCACCACCTCTTCCCTAATCGAATCGATAGGGGGGTTGGTTACCTGAGCAAAAAGCTGTTTGAAGTAATTGTAGAGAAGCTTGGGTTTGTCCGAGAGAGCAGCCAAGGGTGAGTCATTACCCATCGAGCCAAGCGGCTCAACTGCCGTCCGAGCCATCGGTTCGATGATTAGGTTGAGATCCTCTTGGGTGTAGCCAAAGGCAAATTGGCGGGTCGTGACCGTGTCATGATCAGGGTGGGAAGTTTCTTTCCCGGCAGGCAAATCCTCAAGTTTGACCAAGTTTTCCTTCAACCAATCTCCGTAAGGCTCGGCCTGAGCAAGTTCACTTTTGATTTCCTCGTCGGTGATGATGCGTCCTTGCTTGGTATCGACAAGGAAGATACGTCCCGGTTGTAAGCGGCCTTTCGAAACCACTCGCTCGGGTGCGATATCCAGCACCCCGACCTCAGAGGCCATGATGACCAAATCGTCTTTGGTAACGTAGTAGCGGCAAGGCCGGAGGCCATTGCGGTCGAGGACAGCTCCAATTTGGGTACCGTCGGTGAAGGCCACTGCGGCCGGGCCGTCCCATGGCTCCATCAAGGTAGAGTGGTACTCGTAGAAGTCCTTACATTCGGCCGACATCTCGTAGCTCTTGGCCCAAGGCTCGGGAATCATCATAACCGCGGCGTGGGCCAAGGGCCGGCCGGAGAGGACGAGGAATTCGAAGCAGTTGTCAAACATGGCCGAGTCACTCCCGTCTTGGTGGATGATCGGTTTGATTTTTTCAATATCCTCGCCGAAGAGAGGGGAGGCTAGCTGGGCCTCGCGGGCATGCATCCAGTTAACATTGCCTCGCATCGTGTTGATTTCACCATTGTGGGCAACCAAGCGGTAAGGATGGGCCCGCTCCCAGCTGGGAAAGGTATTGGTACTGAAGCGCGAGTGGACCAATGCGAGAGCGCTCTCCATCCTCGGATCGGAAAGGTCGGTAAAGTACTCTGCCACCTGCGGAGGGGTGAGCATTCCTTTGTAGACAAGGGTGCGCCCGGAAAAACTAGGCATGTAGAAAAAGCTCCCTCCCGGAGTTCCCCCATAACGAATTTCATTGAAGATGCGCCGGCGAATGACAAAAAGTTTCCGCTCAAATTCGAGCTCGTCCTTGATCGAAGGACTGCACCCAACAAAGGCCATCCGGACCTCGGGCTCTTCTGACTTGGCCGTCTCGCCTAGCCCCGAGTTATCGGTTGGCACTGTCCTCCAACCGAGAAACTTTTGTCCTTCCGCTCGAACCACCTGGACAAAGCGCTCTTCCACCTGTTTGCGGTGCGATTTATCCGGCGGGAGAAAAACCATCGCCACCCCATACTGACCGGGAGGGGGCAAAGTGATATGCTGCTCTTTCGCCACCGCCGCCATGAACTTATGAGGCATTTGGATAAGAATGCCGGCCCCGTCTCCAGTATTCTCCTCAAAACCACAGGCACCACGGTGTTCGAGGTTAACCAGAATTTGAAGACCTTGGTTAACGATTTCATGAGAGACCTTTCCCTTCATGTTGGCGACAAACCCAACCCCGCAGGATTCGTGTTCAAATTGTGGGTCGTAGAGTCCTTGGCGTGCTGGCTGCTTCATGGTGTGGGTCTAGTAAGGTTTCGAACGAACGTGAAAAAGTAGTTAATTATGGACTCAGGGCAAATAGAAACTGGGCCCGGCAGTTAGAAAATTTAACGCTTGCGGCCACCGCCGCGGTTGCCCCCCTTGTTTGAGTGCCTGCTTGGGTGCTTGGCTCGGTGTCTCGCAGCGCGGCGAACTGATTGGGCCCGGGGACGCAGATCCAAGAGAATGGGTAGACCGGGATACTCGCGAACGCGCCTCAACTGGGCCACGAGATAGGTCTCATAAGTGGGAGAAAGTAATCCCGGGGTATTAACGAAAAGGAGAAAGCGTACCGCGGCAAAGGGACG
>CAXMPH010000108.1:0-5160 GCA_964195055.1 uncultured Chthoniobacterales bacterium
TAGGCGACAACAGCTACAACAGCAGCGATAGTCGTTATTTCGGCTCCATTCCCGAGGAGAACGTGGTCGGTCGCGGCCTCGTCGTTTATTGGCCGATCATTGGGCAGTGGGGCTTGATTAACTAGGCCTCAGGCCACGGAGCGAGAACCCGAAAAATGCCGAATAGCATCGGCAACTCCCTCACCCCAGCGGTAGGGAGAGATGTACCCCCCCGCCTGAGCCACCACGACTTTGACCCTCTCGGCCGCATTGGCTGGGCAGGCCACCATGGCTGCGGCAGACCCATCCAGCATGGAAATATCATTGTGGTGATCCCCAATCGCCAAAACTTCCTCGCGGGGGACACCGAGCAAGCGAGCGAGTTGAGCGAGAGAGGATCCCTTGTGAATCTCACGATGAGCAAAACGCATCCAGACGTCATTCCGGTTGTAGGAAAACTCCGGAACGACGGCCGACAACTCTTTGATGGCAGACTCCGCCCGATCCATGGTGACCTCATCAGCCGTAAGCAATCCAGCCATCCGGCTATTTTCGTAGAGCATTTCAACTCCTTCCTCCTCCTTAGCCATCCGCTCAATCGCTTCCAAGACACCGCCAGCGCGACCAAACAAATCTAGGGTCTGGGCCTCCATCTGAGCGTTCCAATCACCAAAGGCCTCCCAACTGCCCTCCTCTAAACGACGAAAAATATCTTTCTCGCTGCTGAGAACGAATTCGGGATCATGAGGCAGCCGGGCGTTCTCTAGTCCTTCCAAGGCAAACCACAGTTGGCGGCCAGTATTGACCGCCCAAGCTGCTCCTTGCTGGCGAAGGGCCGTGAGGGCCTCTGCTAGGGATACAGCCGTCCGAGCATCCGGTTCGTGACCAATCAAGGTCCCATCAAAATCAGTACTGAGCAAAGCAATAGCCATACCTATACTTAGGCAGTCTCCTCGAATATTTCCAGACACCGTTGCCATCAGGCCCGTCCCCGCATACAAAACTTCCATGAAGTCATCCTACGAAATCGCCATGGGTCGCCTCGAAGCCGACAATCCCGGCCTCCACTTGACCGACGAGCAAAAAGAACGGATTGCCGCAATCGAGTCCAAGTGCAAAGCGGACATAGCAGCGAAAGAGCTCCTCCTCCAAGGGGAATTAGCCAAGGCTAAGGCAGCCGATGCCGGAGAGGAGATCGGTCAATTGCAGCGGCAACTGACCGATGAGATCCGCCGACTTGAAGAAAAACGTGACAAAGAAAAGGATGCGGTACGTCAGCAATCCTAATTACCTATGAAGCAACTAACTGCAGAAGCGATAGACCTAAAATTTATGCGGCAGGCCATCGCTCTAGGCGAGAAAGCCGCCCTCGTAGATTGTACCGGCGGGCCTTTTGGTTGCATCATTGTCAAAGGCGATGAAGTGATTGCCCAAGGGTCCAACCACGTGGTCAGTGAGAACGATCCCACCTGGCACGGCGAGATGGAGGCCATCCGGCAAGCAGGAAAAAACCTTGGAACATTCTCCCTCGCCGGGTGCACCCTTTATACCAGCAGCGAGCCATGCCCGATGTGCGCTGGGGCCATCTTCTGGGCCCGCCTTGACCGAGTCGTCTATGCTTCGACGATAGCGGACGCTCTGCACTATGGAAATTTCGATGATCAGCCGATCTTCGAAGACCTGACTAAACCGATCGGGGAGCGCCACGTCCCAGCAACTCAGTGCCTGCGCCAAGAAATGTTGGAGCTATGGCAACGCTACCAAGCCAAGCCTGATAAAATCCATTACTGAGCCGGTCCGGCCTGACCATTTTCCCCAGCTTCCAAGATGGCGAAGTCCTGCGCCAGAACACTACCCTGCTCAAATCGCATCGACTGCCGGGCCTCCTTGAGGGCCTTGGTCGCGTCCTTGGATCGTCCAACGGAGCGCAATTCCCTAACGAGCGGGCGAACCAAGTCATAGAACAAATTACCGCCTCCGGTGCGGCCCAGCTTTCTCATGAGGCGGCGATATTCCCTCATCGTGGTATCGTAGTCAGCCTCCTCAAGCAGGCGGGTGAGAGTTTCCCAGGCCGCTCCAGTACTCAGATCTGCTCGTTCTCTCCGATTTTCCCTCACCATTCGCTTCTCCAAGAGACTGGCCCGCCGAGAATTACCCCCCTCCCGCTCCAAGGCAGCCAACCGCCTCTGATACCGCACCTTGAGGTCATCCTCCCGAGCAAAACGCCTGATCGCCTCCTCATAATGTTGCCGCAGTCCCTCCCGGTCCCCGAGAGACTCTAAAGCCCTTTCTTTGGCCTCCCACGCGACCGCCCAATCGGGGGCGTGGTGCATCGCACTTTCAGCGGCGGCTTGAGCGGCGGCAAGATCGCCTCTCCGAGTCAGCACTTCTACCATACCCAAATCCCCCCGGGCGGCGTCGTGCAAAAGCGTGCGCCGTGAGCGCCCTGAAAGGTAGAGCAATTGATGGTCCGTCATGGGCAACCATGTCTGCGGGTCCAAAGCCACCCCCACAGTGTAGTTTTGATTCTCAAATCGCCCCGCCTCCAAATCCCATTTTCCCTCACGCCTGAGGTAGCCAAACCAAGCATGTCCCCCGTCCATTCCTTGCCCGGCAAAGTAGAGAGTGGGAATGCCCTTGGCCTTTCCTGCCATGGCGGCAAAGTAGGCCTGATCGGTACAGATCCCCCCTTGGGATTCGAGGTTAACCAAAAGATAGTCACCCTCTTCCCAGACAAACTCACCCCGCTCAACCCGCGCGTGATCGTAGTCAACTTGGCCGAAGGCACGGTCAAAATTACCACGCTGCCATCTCACATTGTCAGCGGCCCACTCCAACTCGCTCCGCCGCAGTGGAACATCGACAAGAAACTTCAATTCCTCCGCCGACAACCTCCGCAGGTCGTAGGCCATTCGCCCGCCATCATTAGCTTGGGCAAACCAGGCAAAACGATCAGCCAGGCTCTCCTTTCGCCCCGGAACCAACTCGGGACGAACTTGGCGGTGAGGCCAAAAAGCAGGAGCTCGCTGATCATAAACCATAGCGAAGGCCAGCATGAGCGAACGATAAGTCTGCGCTTTTTCGGGGTAGGCAGCGCTCAGCTGGGCCAGTCGCATTAGGACCACGGGAGAAAAATCGTCTGGGGTCAACCCGGCAAAGAATTCTCGAAGAAATTCCGCATCCCCCGCCATATCAAAGAGGAAGTCTTCCCCAACCCGCGAGGCAATCTCTCCCTCGCGCAGTTCATAGTCCTCGGGCAAGAAAGACTGAAGAATTTGGGGAGGGACGAGGAAAGGATCAACCTTGTCCGGAGCGAGCGAGAGGAGGCGCCCCTCCCCATCCGTAGGCAGAGCCATCCCCGCCGGTACAATGGTGAGGGAGCTGTCCTCTTCACTTTCCAAGGTTCGTCGGGCGAGGAAAGAGCGGAGCGCCTCGGGTTCTGGCGTCCCCAGCAGCCGACACCATTGCTGGAGCAGTTGCCAATGACGAAATAAGGAATCTCTCGAACTACCTGACTGAGCAAAGTGGGCTGGCTGCCATTGATCGGCCAGGGCCTCCTCCAGCTCATCGGCCGCCACGGCCCAGCCGAGCGAGCGAATGGTGGTCAGGTCTTCATCCGTGGGGAGACGCCCGAGATCAAAGGAGGCCGCCCCACCGACAGACGATGTCGTCCATGCCAAGATTGTGATCAGGAGTAACCGCATCAGGCTCAAGATACCCTCGCTTGGCTGCTTGCCAAGTACCCCATTGGCTTAGGAGCGGGCCCCTTGGGCGGCTAAGCTACGAGCCATTTCATCAGCGGTAAGCAGATCTTCCAAGTTGGCCCCGTCAGCGTGCCCCACTTGATCGAGAACCTGGCCGACGATTTGCCAAATTCGAGGAAAGGTGATCTCCCCAGCAAGGAAAGCCGCCACCGCGACCTCATTAGCCGCATTGAGCACCGCTGGTCCCGCCCCTCCTTGTTCCCCCGCTTGTCTGGCTAGGTTGAGCGAGGGAAAGTCGGCGTAGCGCGGTTCCTCGAAATCCAATCGTCCCAACTCGGTAAAATTTAAGGGTGGCAAACTGCCTTCGATCCGGTCCGGCCAGGTCAGAGCATACTGGATGGGAAAGCGCATGTCCGAGTGGCTCATTTGGGCCAGTACCGATCCGTCAACGAACTCGACCATGGAGTGGATGATACTTTGAGGATGAATAACCACATCGATGCGAGCCATCTCCACCCCGAAGAGCCACCTCGCTTCAATCATCTCGAGCCCCTTGTTGAAGAGTGTCGCCGAATCAATGGTTACCTTCTCTCCCATCTGCCAGGTCGGGTGCCTCAGGGCTTCCTCTGGGGTGACTTGAGGCAGCTGGTCCCTTGACCGGCTGCGAAAGGGCCCTCCCGAAGCCGTGAGGATGAGACGCTTGACTGTGGCGGGCTCATCTCCTCCCAAGCATTGGAAGATGGCGTTGTGCTCGCTATCTACTGGGAGAATTCGGACACCATGCTGAGCCACTGCCTCCATGATTAATTCCCCCGCCACCACCATGACCTCCTTGCTCGCCAAGGCGATGTCTTTACCGGCTCGGATGGCAGCAAAGGTGGGACGCAAGCCCCCCGTTCCGACGATGGCCACCAGCACCATTTCCGCTGAGTCTACCGCAGCTAATTGGGACAATCCCTCTGGGCCCAGAAAAATTTTAGAGGGCTGGTAATCGAGGAGGAGGCGCAATTGGGTAGCCGAGGCCTCATCCGGCACCGCCAGTGCCTCCGGGCGCAAGGCATTGGCTTCCAGCGCCAGCTGTCTCATATTGCGGAACCCAGACATCCCGACAATCCGCACCCGCTCTGGCAAATCCTTAGCCACCCGGCAGGCGCTTTGCCCGATCGAGCCGGTTGCCCCGAGGAGGACGACATTTCGCTTCCTCATGGCGCTGGCAAGTCCAGCACCAGTCGCATGTAGAAGAAGAGGATCGGGGCCGTGAAAAGGACACTATCAATCAGATCAAGCACCCCCCCAATCCCCGGAAGTAAAGCACCGGAATCCTTGGCCTCGGTGCTCCGTTTGACAATCGATTCGGCGAGGTCGCCAATCACCGCAGCCAAGCCCAAAAGGACGCCCAGCACCGCCACATCCGTGGCACTGAAGACCGCCAGACGGTCGGGGATGAGGAGCCATAAACCAAAGCTCCCTGCCGTGG